>JAEYWB010000771.1 GCA_023429275.1 Planctomycetota bacterium | reverse complement strand
AGGACGTCTACACCAGTGCCAACGACAACGCTTCGACGGTCCAGGCCTTCCATCGCGTCGGAGGCCAGCAACACTACCCCGCGGCAGGCATCGTCCGGACACCGGTGAAGGTCGGCGACGAGGTGACTGTCGAGATCGTCGCGCGGGGACAGTCCCTTTCGATCCGGGTCAACGGCGAGCCGAAGCTCGACTACGTTATGCCGGTCCCGCGCCGGGACGGCCAGTTCGCCCTGTGGGTTCACAGCGGCGCGGCGGAGTTCCTGGAGGTTGAGGTTCGCTCGCTGACGCCGACCCGCGAAGATGTTGTCAGCGCCGTCGCGACAGCCCGCGATGAGTTCGAGCAGACGGTCGGGCGAGAGCGGATCGCGCGTGCCGAGGCGGCCTCTCTCCGGGCACGGATCGACGCCGAACGGGCAAAGTATTCCAGCGAGCCGCGGGAGAAAGTCAGGACGCTCGCCATCGAGGCCGCCAGGGCCGAGCGGGAGGGGGCACTCGTACGGGCCAGCGAGGAGAAGCGACAGGCGGAACGCCACCTCGCCGCACTCAAATCCGGTCTGCCGGCCGGCGGCACGTCATCCGCCGCGATCGAAGACGGGACGAAGAAGCTTGCGGTCGCCGACGAGAAGGAGCGCGCGGCCCGCTTGGCCCTCGACAACCCCGGCGAAACCTACGCTCCGCTCGGCGAGGTCGCACCGTCGACCAGTTCGGGCCGCCGCCTCGCGCTCTCCGGCTGGATGGTCCGTCCCGACCATCCACGGACCGCACGGATTGCCGTCAATCACATCTGGCTGCGGCATTTCGGCCAGGCCCTCGTCTCGAGCGTCGCAAACTTCGGACTCAACGGCGACTCCCCGTCGCACCCGGAACTCCTTGACTGGCTCGCAACCGAGCTTGTCGCAAACGGCTGGCGGATGAAGCCGCTCCACCGGATGCTCGTCCTCTCGGCGGCGTACCGGCAGAGTTCCTCCGAGGATGCCACCGCCGCCTGGTCCGCGGAGCCCGCATCGGGCCGGGAGCCCTCCCCTCCACGCCAGGTCGCTCCTGCGAACCGCCTGCTCTGGAGGATGAACTCCCGCCGGATGGAGGCGGAGGTTGTCCGCGACGCGGTCCTCGCGAGCGCCGGTCGCCTCGTGACGACTCGTGGCGGGCCGGAGATTCCCGAATCGGAAGGGGAAACGACCCTCCGCCGGAGCCTCTACTTCCGACTCACACCAAACGAGAAGATGGCGTTCCTCGAGACGTTCGACGCCGCCGATCCCAATGGCTGCTATCGCCGCAAGGAGAGCGTCGTCCCGCATCAGGCGCTCGCTCTCATGAACAGCGGACTCGCCCTCGACAGCGCCCGCATTCTCGCCGAACGGCTTTCCGCTCCGCTCGGAACGGCGGATGAGGAGCCGGCCCGCAGGCAGTTCGTCATTGCGGCCTTCGAACAGGTCCTCTCGCGTGCGCCGACCGAGCCGGAGATTCAGGCCTCGACGGCGTTTCTCGAGCGGAACCGCAAGCTCCTCGAGTCGGGGGGACAGCCGCCGTTCCCTGCCGCGGCGGTCGGAAAGCGAGCTCCTGCCGCGGATCCCGTTCAGCGCGCGAGGGAAAACCTCGTGCACGTCCTGTTCAACCACAACGACTTCGTCACGGTTCGTTAAATGTCTATGCGTGATCCGCAGAGCCCTCCGCACGACCGCGTGAACCACGGACGCCGAAGCTTCCTGACCGGAGCGGGACAGGGCCTGGCGAGTGTCGCCCTCAGCGCCATGCTGCTGCGCGACAGCGTCGCCCGGGGTGAGCAGGCCGCTCTCCCGGAGCTCCCGACGATCGCTCCACGCGCCAAGAGCGTCATCTGGTACTTCATGCTCGGCGGCACGAGCCACCTCGAGAGTTTCGACTACAAGCCCGCCATCAACAAATACGCAGGGAAGACGATCGAGGAGTCACCCTTCAGGAGCGCCGTCCTCGACTCGCCGCACTACCGCAAGAACGTCCGGGACTTCGGTGGAACGCCGCGGGCCCTGATGGCCCAGCTCTATCCCCTGCAGGTCGGCTTTCGCCAGCGCGGGGAGTCGGGCACGTACGTCAGCGACTGGTGGCCGCATGTCGGCGACTGCATCGACGACATCGCCGTGATCCGGTCGATGTGGACCACCGACAACGACCACGCCGCCCAGCTTCAGTTCCATACCGGCCGGCACATCTTCGACGGATTCTTCCCGTCGATCGGTTCGTGGGTTCACTACGGTCTCGGCTCACTCAACGACAACCTGCCGCAGTTCGTCGTCCTCGGCAAGGGGCCCGGCGACTGCTGCGGCGGCAGTGGAGCCCATGACGGCAGTTACCTCGGTCCCGAGCATTCCGGGGTCGGCCTGTCGCTTGACCCGGATCGCCCCCTTCCCTTCGGCACGCCGGGGAACCAGGTGTTCGTCGCCGAACGGCGGCAGCAGCTCGTCCTTCTCGGTGAGCTCAACGCGCTGGCGGGGGCAGACTACCGGGACGACGCGGCACTGAGGGCGAGGATCAAGAGCTACGAACTCGCGTTCCGGATGCAGATGTCGGTCCCCGACGTGGTCCG
The DNA here is from genome assembly GCA_023429275.1 of Planctomycetota bacterium. Classification (GTDB taxonomy): domain Bacteria; phylum Planctomycetota; class Planctomycetia; order Planctomycetales; family Planctomycetaceae; genus Planctomyces_A. The sequence continues at coordinate 9,918 of JAEYWB010000771.1, read as the reverse complement.
CCTCGAGGAGGAGACCGCCGAGACGCAGGCCCTGTACGGCCTCAATGATCCCGCCTGCTCCACCGCGGCGCGGCACAGCCTCGCCGCGCGGCGGCTCGTCGAACGGGGGACGCGGTTCGTCCAGATCTACGACGACGGCTGGGACGCCCACTCGCAGCTCCAGAAGAACCACACCACGCGGCGCGCCGCGGTCGACCGGCCGATCGCCGGCCTGCTCATGGACCTCAAACGCCGCGGTCTGCTCGACGAGACGCTTGTCGTCTGGGCGACGGAGTTCGGCCGGACCCCCGGCGCCGAGAAGTCGGACGGCCGGGACCACCATCCGTACGGCTTCAGCGGCTGGATGGCGGGGGGCGGGATCCAGGGGGGCGTGGTCCATGGCGCGACCGACGAGATCGGCTTCCACGCCGTCGAGGATCGGCATTACGTCACCGACATCCACGCAACGCTGCTCCGGCAGCTCGGCCTCGATCCACGGCGTCTCGAGGTCCCTGGGCAGAAGCGGCTGGAACTCGACTACGGCCATCCGATTGAAGCGATCCTCGCCTGACCGGCCCGCCCGGGGACCGGCGGGGACATCGAAGGCCACGGTCGGTGCGCATGGAAGACTTCCCGGCCCGGCAGGCCGGGCTGCACGAACGGACAGCCCTTCAGGCCGGGAGTGAAGCAGACCATGTCCGTAGAAGTCGAAGGATTTCCCGAATCGCGAATGTTCGGGTTTGCCATCTTCAAAAGGGCTGCAGTCCGCCCCCCACGATGACCCGGAAAGCCCTGGGGAAAGGGGTCGCGGTCCCTCAGTCCGGGACGGGTGGCGGTTCTCCCCGGGGGGATTAGGGATTGCCCGGTTCCTGTTGGCTTCAGCCGACCTCCGCTGCAGTCGGGCTTTAGAGTGAAGGCGAGAGGGCAAATCGGCTCGCAGCCGTCGCGGTTCGGTCAATCGCCGCTCCGGTTGTGGATTGTTGCAGGGTGCGCTTTGCGCTCCCGGTGCGCGCCGATCTCGCCGCTCCCGTCACCGCTCCCCCCTTCGTTCGAGCATCCTATGAAGAGAGATACCTAGAGCGCTTTCACCCCGGATCGTCCGATACTCCGGTTGCCGTACGAATAAATTGTGCGGCGAAACGGGGCAGCATGGGACAATGCGGTCTGGAAGCGCTCTAATTAGCTCGTACGCAACGCATGAGAGTTACTTCCCTTCTACCTGACGCACCCGCTCTGATGGGGGCCGCCCGGCAATGGCGTCAGGAAGTGGAAGGACTCGCAGACCTCGCCTGAACTGGCCTTCTGCCGATTGTGGACCTACGAACGCACAACCTCGCTGCCACGAGGATCCCTTCGTCCGAGATCGACTTTGCACCTCGGAACATCTTGAGCAGCCCCCCCGTTGTCGACATCGAGATTCCACTTCTCAGGAGTGCCGGCACGGCTTCTGGGCTGCTTCTGAGCTCGTGACTTCGACGAATCCCGGATAGTCGCGACCAGGTGGACGGGGTGATATTCTCGCCCGTCCTTCTTGATGAACTGAAAGGGCCGACATGGATCCGCGGATCATTCTGGGGCTGGGGCCGGGGCACTGCGGCCTCAATGTCCTCGTCGACATTCTCAATCGGCAGCCCGGCACTCGAGTGACGCTCGAGCAGCCGCCGTTTCTTCCCTGGCACAAGCCGGCCGACCGCCCCGGCATTCAGGAGCGATTCCAGCGGTGGAAAATGACCGCGAAATCCGCGCGTGTCGGTGACGTCGCGACCTTTTACCTCCCCCATCTGGAAGACGCGATTGCCGTGGAGCCCGACCTTCGGGCTGTTTGTCTCCTGCGTCCGCGGGAGGAGGTTGTCTCCGCATACATCCGCCACCTCGACCAGCCCGGGCGACCCCGCCTCAACCATTGGTCGCGGCAGCCTGAGACCGGATGGACGCACGATCTCGTCTGGACGCCGACCTTTCCGAAGTACGATGTCCCGGACCGCGACGAGGCCCTCGCACGATATTGCGACGAGTACGAGACCAGGGCGAGGGCTCTGGCGTCCCGCTTTCCCGCGAACCTGCGGGTCTTCGATACGGCGGACCTGGCAAGTCCTGAGCCTGTCCGCGAGTTGCTGGATTTTATCGGGATCCCGCGCGATGAGCAGAACGTGGTCACGGTGCGTCCTCCCTCGGCTCAGCCCGGCGCCAAGCCCTTCAGAGCCTCAGTCGCACCAGATCCTCTGGTTCCTAGTCGATGCGTCATCCTGGTACCGCATTCTGGAATGATTCATGGAGAATGCGACGCGGCCCTTCGGGAGCTGGAGCGGCGGGGCTATGAGGTCCGGCGGATTTCGGGATACGCGGCGATCGACCAGGGGCGGAACCAGATCGCGACAGACGCCCTGCGTGACGGGTTCGAGGAGACGCTCTGGATCGACTCGGACATCGGATTCGAACCCGATGCCGTCGAGAAGCTGCGGGCCCATGATCTGCCGATGGTCTGCGGAGTTTATCCGCAGAAAGGGAAGCGGGCCATCGCCTGCCACGTCTTGCCCGGCGAATCGCGGATGACATTCGGCAAAGCCGGCGGGCTCGTGGAACTTCTCTATGCGGCCACCGGCTTCCTGCTGGTCCGACGGCAGGTCTACCTTGATGTCGCCCAGAAGCTCTCGCTGCCGGTCTGCAACGAGCGGTTCCAGCATCCGATGCTGCCGTTCTTCCTCCCCATGGTGCGTCCCATGGACGACGGACACTGGTACCTCGCGGAGGACTACGCGTTCTGCGAGCGGGCGAGACAGGCGGGGTACCGGATCTTTGCCGACACCACGATCCGTCTCTGGCACATCGGCAACTATCGGTACAGCTGGGAAGACGCGGGGGCGGAACAGGGGCGTTTCGACAGCTTTACGCTGAATTTTCCTGAGGGAGAAGAGAAAGGAATGAGAACCACCAATGGGCCCGACACGTCACGCTGACGAGTACGAGTCCTGCCCCTTTGATTTCCCCGCGACGCCCACTGCTCGGCACTGCCGTATTGGGACGAAGGGACGAAGGGACGAGTTTTCCGGTTGAGTCGCGCGGGGTTCCGCTGAACCGGAATTCCCGTTCGTCCGTCCGCGTCGCCACTCCGCGCGGAGTCGCACTGAGACTTCTGCCCTTCCGAACAGACGCCACAGGCCCGGTTCGCCCTCCGACTTCCCAGACTCCCACCTCTCGGCACCGACGAATCTGGACGAATGGACGGATGGACGGGTTTTCCGCTTGAGTCGCGCGGGGTTCCGTTGAACCGGGATTCCTGATCGTCCGTCCGCGTCGCCACTCCGCGCGGAGTCGGGCAGAGACTTGTGCCCCGTCCCAACGACCGATGCATGCCCGGTTCGATGCCGGAAGCCGGGTGGGCAAGGGTCGGCAGACCTGACAATTCCTGTGACTCCGCTGCCGGTCATCGCCGAGAACGCCGACAGCGTGTCGAGCGTGTCTGTGCGAATCCGCAGGACGTTCTTCAGTTCGAGTTCCCGCGATCGTCGCCCATCGTCGTCTCCCCGATCAAATCTTCCACTGACAGCCATCCCAGTCTGTCGCCACAACCCGGGCAGGACAGACCGGGTCCGCGCGGAGGGAGACAGAGGCTTAGGGAAACAAAAGGGATCAGGACGTCCTGACCCCTTTGATCTCCTTCGGGGTCCTCCTCGGGAGCTTCCCAGCCGGGGATCGGTGTCCCGACGGTCAGGAGGTGGGTGGAACTCGTCGAAACGTCGACGAGCGTCACCTTGTCGCGGGACTCGGTCGTGCTGTTGGACTTGTAGCTCTGGCTGGAGGGGGCCGTGACGGCCGGCGCCTCGCTCCCCTGGCCCCCCTTCGACAGGAGCTCCATCTCCGTTCCGGACGCGAGGCCCCGCTGGCTATCCCCGTCGTCCAGAGACCCGCCGGAGGTCGAGACGGAGATCCCCCAGTTCTCGACCTCCGTCGTCGTGGCTGTCCGGGTGTGGATCACCGACTGAGTGTACGACTCCTGGTCGTCCGCCACCATCACCCGGCAAGGAGGCGTGCTCAACGCGGTGGGAAGCCGTGCGGACGAGACGAGATACGAGTCCTGCCGCCTTGGATTTCCCCGAGAACGCTCGGCAACGCTCACCGGGGCGATTGGTCGCGTGAAGGCCGGCACAACGCGATCTGCGTGGCCTCCTTAAATTTGCTTCGCGTCAAACGTCGCCCCGGCCACCCCGCCGGACCCCTTTGATTTCCCTGCTTGCTCAGTCAAATGAGACGCTCGCGTACATCCTTTCATGACTAAAAACGTACACACCGGCGGTCGCCCATATGATCAGGTCACCATCAAATGGCAAGGCGTGATTGCTGACATGGTCACGATAATTATCAAGCCAGCCAAGAAGGTCTTTGCCTGAGGTCAGAAATGGTCCTCGGCCGTAGAAAAAGGCAAAGTCATTTGCCACATATATAGTCTCAGACTTCCAAAGGTTGCACCGACACGTTACGCGGACAATTTCCGCCGGCGGACGAATTGACAAGGGAGATGTCCAATGAGTCCAAACCATCGAGCCGATGTCGGCCTCGACGACCTCATAGATCGAATCCGCGGACAATGCCTTTATAGTTGGAACGAACTTATCAAACGATGGAAGTCGCTCTCGCAGACAATCGAACGCAACTTCCCATTCAGCTGTCTTTAGCTTGGTTTCAAAGCGGTGGGGTTGTGGCATAGTAACCTATCGTCCAAAAGGAGCCCATCGCTCCCAGTTCTTGATAAATACTTTGTCAACGGTTTTGAAATCACCATCCGCTGTCATGCGCTCGCAGGGAAATCAAAGGGGTCGGGAAATCAAAGGGGTCAGGACTCATTGTTTGCCCCTTGATCATCATTCTTCGGAAACCGGACCTGTGGACGACCGCGGTTCTTCAGTGTCGAGGTCAAGCCGAGGCGGGTCGCCGTCTGTTCCACCCAGGCAGCTGATCCTTGCGGGCTCCCTCTCTGGACCGACTTGCGGATTGCAGCCAGTTCCTTCTCCGTCAGCGGTTCGTTGACGCGACCGCTCCAGTTTGCAGAGCGGGAGATGGGCCACGGCGAAAGGAGGGCGGGATCGGGTTCCGTCGGCTGAGTCCAGCGCCACAGGGAGCTCCACCGCCACTCTTCGGCCCGCTTGACCAGTCCCGCCCGAGCCGCGTTTCGTTCGACGTATCGGCAAACCGTCAAGAAGTGGCCGTCATCCTGAACAGGAAAGCTCTTGAATCGCCCCTGGTAAACATGCCCCTCGCCAGAGGTGTGGTAGTGGGCCCGGTAGCGCATGGTGTGCGTCGCCGTGATCCATCGCATGAACCGGCTCAATTCGCCATCGACGCCGGGCCGCAGGACCAGATGCCAATGATTCGGCATTAGCACGAAACAGAAGAGCTTTACATCGTACGTGGCCAGCCCTTCTGACAGAATCCGCTCGAAGGCGGCAAAGTCTTCCGGCTTGTGAAAGATCTCCTGGCGTCCATTGCCCCGATTCAAGGCATGGTACAACCCGCCCGCTTCGTCCGCTCGTGGTGGCCTTGGCATGCCGCAAGACTAAACGCCAGACCCGTGGAAATCAATGAGTCCTGACCCCTTTGATTTACCCAGCCACTCAGCGGTCAACTACGTTCCCTGGGGCTTAACGGGATATACAATGCTTTTCGACAGATCGCTCAATGACTCAAGCATGCGATTCTCATTTGCCTCCTTGCTTCCAAGATCGGGGCCAAGCATCGGCATATAACGCACCATTCCGGCGAGTTCTTCGGGGTAATCGAACGACGAGTAAATATCGTCGATCGCAGTCAACTTGTCACCAACCTCGAACTCGTTCACAAACGCGGCCAGAATCATTGCCCATTTCTTGCTCCGCTCATCCGTTGGATAAACGTCGCCAGCGGCTCGGTCCAAGAATGGTTTTAGTTGCTCAGGTTTCTCTGGCAATCCGTCCGGTATCGCTGCATCATTGTCAAACGCCACTTCGCCAAGTGCGCGGCTAACATAAGCGGTAAGTGTGGTGATGTCGATTATCTGACGGTGATATGCGTACAGCAAGTCATTCCAGTCCACTGGATCACGCAAGCGAAATAAAAACTCACAGGGAATTGTCATCATTTCGCAGCGCTACTCATCGTGGGAGGTTACGTATCGGAAAATTGGGGGTGCCTGTGACTGCTCCGCCCTCTTGGAACCGCGCATGGCTCACACTGCCAGAGGGATCGATGACGTATTCGTAAACACCGTCGTTGCCATTGAAGCCGCCTGGTGTTTGCAATAGTGTCCGTTGGACTCCATCTCCACCTCGGTAGGAGAACACCTTCCCTGCTTCAAGCTGCTCACGACTCAGGAAGCTTGCAGCTCGATGCTGTGGATCAGTCTTCAGACCTGACCCAGTACGGGGGGCGTTCAACACTTCGTCGGCGGCATATTGAAGTCGCAGGCGTTCAAACTGGGCTGCATTGTGGGGCGAGTCGCTGCCAACCATTTCATGAGCAGTATCTCCAACGCACTGCGCTTGAAAGACTGCATCCGCGTTTCCAGCGGCGCCATTGACCGCCTCTTCGAGGTCCTTCAGTTCCTGCCCTGCCGCGTGTTGTGGTTGCGGTTGTGGCGGCTGTTCGCCCTCCTGTTCAGGGTTCCCGCCTCCCGTGTTTGGGTCTCGGTTGTGGACCAGCGTCCCGCACACACCCACCGTGTAGTTGTGCAGGTCGTGAACACGGAGATTGTACACCGCCTGACGTTCAACCCACCGCGCCAACACCTCGATTTGCACAATTTCGACAGCATGTGGGTCGACGGTGCCTTCGGGTTGGAGTGGGCTTCGGAGCAGCACCTGATCTCCCGGACGCAGATCCCGAGCATCGACCCAGCGGCCCTCGATGTGGTGCTCGTAGGGCTCGTACGCCGGAGCGTGCTCCGGCTTCGGACGGTCGGCGAGATTGTGCCCCGTCGTCACCCAGAAGGGGTGGTTGCCGGTGGAGACGATCTCCTCGGTTCCGACCCGGAGTCTCGCGAAGTCGGCGTGGTAGTCGTGGACGAGCGGAGTCTCGACCTCCGCCAGCGTCCAGGTCTCCGACCGGAAGTCGAAGGACCAGACCGACTCGCCCGCCTGGATTGATTCGATGGGCTTCAGGCCTTCGGCTGTCGCCACCGGAGTTCCGGCGACGAAACAGCCGAATATGGCCTTGTACATGTTGACGCCGGCCTCGGCGGCGTCCAGCAACCCATCAATGTCATTCGACGGATCGTCGTCCGTCAGCGACTCGTAGGCCGCGACCGCATTCTGGCCTGCCATGTAACCATCGGCGAACGCTTTCACTCCGCCGAGAACCGAGTGCGAGCCTCCTGAACTCGTGATCGCGCCAAAGGCCGAAGTGCCGGCAATCTGAAGGGCGCCGTCCCAATTCCCTTTCACGACCCCCTCTTCCGCAGCATCCCACGCCCCGGACGCGAACTTCGTGGCCGCGATTCCCCGGGCACCGGCGGCCGCCCAGCCGGTGGGATTGGCGGCCGAGAGGCCGATGTTGACGCCGCGGCCCGTGTATTGTCCTCCTCGATACATCCCGGAGTTTTTGTCGATGCCGCCATTGGTGCCGGCGTAGTCTCGAATCTTGTCCGTCAGGCCTCCGGAGATCGTGTCCCCCATGCCGGCCGCAAAATTCGAGGATTGATCCAACCAATCGCCCTCGTACACTCCGTGTTCCGTCAGCTTTGGCCTGGCCGCATCCTCAAGTTGTGCGTTGCGAATCCCGCTGAGGATTAGTTTGAGGTCTTCCCGCTGTTTCGGCGATGGTCCTTCCGGGCCGAATTCGATGCGAGCCACCAAGCCGTCCGACTTGGTGTAAAACAGGTAGGCGGCCGATCCGTCGCCCTCCCCGGAGAAGTGCCAGTAGAAGTCTCCTGCGATGCCTGTCTCGCCCCAGCTCTCCTCGCACCAGCAGACGTTGCCGTCACAGACCACGAGATCGGACGCCCCCATCGGCTTTGCGGTGAGGTCTCTTCCGAGTTGGTCGAGGCTCTCTGCCGCATGCCCAAGCGTATCGGCGACGCCGTTCCGAGTGATCGTCCCACTGTGGCTGCCACCCGATTCGCTCGTGGAACCTTCATCGTCCCACGCCTCTGCCGAGACTTCGTACGTCGTGGTCCATCCGCTGCCGGTCGTGGGACTGCCCGAGCCTCCGCTACCCGACGGGCTTCCCGACCCGGAACCGCTCCCAGAGCCACTTCCGGACGAAGATCCGCTCCCGCTTCCCGAGGACGATCCACTTCCTGAACTCGATCCGCTCCCACTGCCGGATGATGACCCGCTGCCGGAACTGGACGACGAGCCACCTGCCAGGATCGGGATCGGCAGCGTCCTTACTTGGTCCGACGTCGACATGTCGAAGCTGCCGGGGCTCCCGTAGCTGCTGTGCGGAATCGAGTTCGGGTCGCCTGTCACCGTCCACAGGATTGACGGCTCCGTTGCCGCGGGGCGACCTTTCATGAGGAGCGACAACTGCCCGGCACCGGCCTGCATCGTCCCCGGAGCGTCCGAATTTGACGAGGTCGATGTTCCCGACGGCGACTCCCAAGTGTGGGAGTAGGACCGATTCACCGTCAATTCGCCCGTCGTGCTGGAATGGCTCTCCGCGACATCGGTCGTGTTGGAACTCGTCCCGCCGTACGCTCCCCCCCAGGTCGTGCTTCCGTCCGCGTGGGCCTCTCGGCTGTACTCCGTGATCGTGTAGGCCGGACCCGAGCCTGACGGGTGGACCTGCGAGAGGTTGATGTCGACCTTGAGGTGCTCCTCCCCGCTCAGCGTGAACTGCGAGTTGTCGTGGTAGGAGGTCGAGCCGGCCGGCGGATCGCCCCAGGTCAGCTTCCAGCCTTGCGAGACCGTCTCGTCCCGCTCGTAGTGCACCTGATCGTCTTCCACCTCAATCCGCGTCCGCGAACTGCGGGCGTAGAGGGCCTTGTGGTTGCGGCCCCGCTCCCACCCATCGATCTGGACCGTGCTGTTCCCTTCCGCCTCCGAGTCGGCGGTGTCCAGACGCTCTTCCGTCCGCCGGTGGTGCGTCTCGCCGTTCAGGTACGTCCGCTCCTCGTCTACGCTGTAGGTCACCTCCCGCTTCGAGAGCCCCTTGACCATCTGGACATTGGCTCCATCATTCGCCCGGACCCACGTGCCGGGGGGCATCGAAGCCTGATGTTTGGCGGTTCGGTCCGCCTCCAGGGTGGAGACACGGTCGTCGGTCTCGACCTCGTTCCCATCGGCGCCCCGGTCAACGGTTAGCGTACTGATGCTCAGCCGGTCAACCTTGTCGGTGACTTCCAACCTCTCGAGCTGGTCGATTCCCCCGTAGCTCTGCACGTCCTGATCGGTTTCGACCGTCGAGCCGGAGATCGTCTGGGCCTCCTCGTCGGTCACGAGCTGCCATTCGTTGTCCTGATCGAGCTCGCGGGTCGTGTCGCTGTTGTACAGATAAAGGGACCATTCCGAGCTGCTGTCAGTCAGGAGAGCTGTCTCGTGCGTGTTTCTCAGCCCCTTGCGATCGGTCTCAGAGTAAAGCTGCGTCTGGGCGGAACTTCCGGAGGCGATCGACGTTGAGACTGTCTCTGTGCCGTCTCCGGCAAACTCGAGGCGCGTCTCTTGATGGGTGCTGCTCGCCGATCGGCCGCGGGACGAAGTCTCCGACTCGGCCGATTCCACGAACCGCGTCGTCCCGGTCCCCCCCGACGTGCCGACGATCTGGACATAGCCTCCCGGGACACCCCAGGCGTCAGAGCTCGTCTTCACGACCGCCCCCAGGGGGAGCACCTGGATCACCCGCTCGTCCGCCGTCACCAGTTCCTCGTGGTACGCGGCTCCGGTCGAGCTGTCCTCGGAGTCAATCGATCCGGTCGTGGAGTAGGTATAGCCCGGATCGCTCTCCTCTCCCTCTTCGGGTTCCTCCTCGGGA
>JAEYWB010000722.1 GCA_023429275.1 Planctomycetota bacterium | reverse complement strand
GACGCGGGACGTCCGGGTCCTGGTCGATCAGACGGCGGCGGATGTGCCGAACCCGGGGATCCAGGCGCAGCGGTGGACTCTCGATGTCCCGGCCCCGGCCGCGAAGTCTCCGCGGTTCCTGCGGATCACCGCGACGAAGCTCGCGCCGCGGCTGAACGATTACATCTTCGCCCTGAGCGAAGTCGACCTGCTGGATGCTTCGAGTCAGAACCTTGCCAGCGGTGCGAAGGTCACATCGGGAGACTCGATTGAAGCTCCGCCGCGATGGCGGAGGACAAACCTCGTCGACGGCTACTTCCCCGGGGTCGTCGATCGGGGGACGCGCCTCGCCGAGCTGCGGGAGGAACGGGACCGCCTGCGGCTCGCCAGCCTCACCCCCGAGGATCGCGTGGCGAGCGAAGAGATCGAGAGCAGCCTCGCGGCGATCAGCCGGCGGATTGCGCAGTTGCCGCCACAGCAGACAAGCTATGTGGCGGCGGTCCATACCGGCAGCGGAGCGTTCAGCGGAACGGGGCCGCAAGGAGGAAAGCCGCGCCCCATCCACATGCTCAAACGCGGGAGCGTCCAGAGCCCCGGTGCCGAGGTCGGACCGGGGGCGATTGCATTCCTCTCGGGGCTTCCGGCCCGGTTCGAACTTCCGGAGGGTGCTGGCGAAGGGGCACGGCGGGCGGCGCTCGCGGAATGGGTGTCGCATCCCGACCATCCGCTCACCTGGCGGTCGATCGTCAACCGCGTCTGGCATTACCACTTCGGCCGGGGAATCGTCGAGACCCCCAATGACTTCGGCCGCAACGGCAGCCAGCCCACCCATCCGGAGCTGCTCGACTGGCTCGCAGTCCGATTCCGAGACGGCGACGGCGACGGAGACCGGGCTGGCGGTTCGATCAAGGACCTGCACCGGCTGATCGTCACGAGCCGGACCTACAGACAGGTGTCGCTCGACCGGCCTGAGAACGCCGCGACCGATGCCGACAACCGGTACCTCTGGCGGATGAACCGCCGCCGGCTCGATGCCGAGTCGGTCCGCGACAGCGTGCTGATGGTCTCCGGGAAGCTGAACCTCGAGATGTACGGGCCGAGCTTCCGGGATTTCGTGATCGAGAAGCCGGAGCACTCGCCGCACTACGAGTATCACCTCTTCGATCCGAACGATCCGCGGGGCCATCGTCGGTCGGTCTACCGGTTCATCGTCCGTTCTCAGCCGCAGCCGTTCATGACGACGCTCGACTGCGCCGATCCATCGATGCAGGTCGACCGGCGGAACGAGAGCCTGTCCCCCCTTCAGGCGCTGGCGCTCCTCAACAACGACCTGATGCTGGCGATGTCGGAGCACTTCGCGGCGCGGCTCGCCCGTGACCATGCGACGCTCGACGATCAGATCGCGTCCGCGATGATTCTCGCGACGGGGTTTCCGCCGACGCCCGGGCAACAGGCCCAGCTTTCCGCGTATGCGAGCGAGCACGGACTCCGGAACGCGTGCCGCGTTGTCATGAACCTGAACGCGTTCCTGTTCGTCGAGTAACCCCGTCCGGACAAGCCGTGCTGCCGCAACGCCCCAGCGGAGCGCGGCCTCCAGGCGGAGGACGCTGATTGCCGACCCGCGTTCCGCTGGCGCGTCGCGGTGAAACGGTTACGAGAATCGACCGGGGTTGAGCAATGATTGCGGATCGAGTTGCTTGCGAACGCGGTCCATCAATGCGGCGTCGCCGCGCGGGGTGCCGAAGAGCGAGAGGCGCTCCTGCCAGGAGTCGTCGCAGCTCAGGACGACGAGGGCGCCGCCGTGCCGTTCCGCCAGTTCGCGAAGTGGTCGCAACGTGATCGCCGCCGACTCGGGGGTCGCGCATCGGTCCGGCAGGTGGCCGATGACGACCCCGCTCCCCGCGTGGGCCTGGAGGGCGATTCCCTGCAGGCTTGCTCCTTCGACGAACTCGACCACTCTCGAAGGAGGGAGATTCGCCTGGAAGGTCAGGGGATCGTCCGACGCCGCCTGGTACTCCGTCAGGGGATGCCACAAGGCATCGGTGCCGGCGGGGTCGAGCGTCTCGATGTGAGTCGGGGCGGCGGCCCGCAGCTCCTCCTGCAATGTCTCGACCTGCCAGTCGACCTCCCGGCTGGTTCCCTCGAACGCGATCAGGAGCACCGGGTGTTCGACCGGCAGCGAGACCTTCGCCTCCCGGACGATGTGCCGGGCCGCCTTGGGATTGAGGAGTTCGACCGCCATCGGACGAGTCGCCGACGTCAGCAGCCGCTGCAGCGGGGCCTCGATGACCGAATGAACCGGGAACGTCGCCCACACGGCCCGACGGGCTTCCGGCCGCGGACGGACCTTGAGCGTCACCTGCGTGATGATTCCCAGCGTTCCGAGCGAGCCGATCAGGAGCTTGCACAGGTCGTAGCCGGCGACGTTCTTGACGACCCGTCCCCCCGCCGAGAACCGGCGTCCTGTTCCGTCGACGGCCGAGATGCCGATGACGTAGTCGCGGAATGTCCCCGATCCGAGGCGCCCCGGGCCGCTCGTGTTCGTCGCGATCGCCCCGCCGAGGGTCGCGCGGTGGGCCTGGGGAATGTCGATCGGCAGCCGCTGGTTCTCACGGGCCAGGATCGCCTGGAGCGGTTGAACTCCGATCCCTGCTTCAACCGTGATCGTCATGTCCCGGGCGGGATAGTCGAGAACGCGTTCGAGCGGCGTGGTATCGATGGCGACCGCGGACTTGGGAGCGGGGCGTCCGTAGCGAAGCGCGGTCCGTCCCCCGACGGGAACGAGGGGTCGCCGCGCGCCGCGGGCGTTCTCCTCGACGAATCGCGTCAGCTCTCCCTGCGTCGCCGGAGCGAACTCGGATGGCCCGGCCGATGAAACTGAGGAGCCGGGAGGAACAGAAGGTGGTGGGACGGGAGACATGCAGGTCGTGGTGTTGGCCCGAAGCGGGCTGGAAGGGTCTCGAAAACCGGCCGGCGGGTGGCGGTCAGCCGCAGGCGCATCAGGTGCGGCGGCGGGGGGATAGGAGATTCAGGAGAGCGACAAACAGCGCCGAGCCGATGATCGACCAGACGATCGGAAAAGGGCGCCCGGCAATTGTAATGGTGAGGAACTCCTTCATGTTGAGCCACTCGGCCAGCTTGATGCCGAGCATCGCGCCGATGAACCCCAGAGCGATGGCGACCAGGCATCCGCCGCGCGAGTATCCCGTGATCGCCTGGCCCAGCGAACCACAGACCCCTGCGATCAGGAGATACAGCAGCAGCTCGACAATGTTCATCAACCGACTCCCGTTTCCGGATCCGACCTCCGTTTGGCCGACAGTGTGGCGAGTCGTTCATCGGGACGGAAGTGGCCGCATTGAACTGTGCACCAGTGGCGGTTCACTAGGATGGGCACGAAGCTCCGGCCTCGTCGTGACGGGGAAACAGGGATTAAAGTGATTTCCAATTCGCCGTCTGTCAGTATCGACGGAACCATGTCATGTATCTGAGATTCGATTGCAGCCTAGACCTCCTGGAGATTGGAATGATCCTGGAGCCCGGCTCTTCCGCCGACTCCTTCGAACATGATTCCGAGAATGTCTATGAATGGATGTGGATTCGAATTCCGCGTGTCCCATGTTTGCTGAATGTCTCTCGCGAACACGGCTGGGCCGACCTAGATGACTCACTTCTGGACATTGATTCAAAGGTCGACAGAAGCGAGCTTCATTCGCTTGTAAAGCCTGGCCCAGTTTACATCAGCAACTGGAACGCAAGTCGCGATCAATGTGAGGAGTCTCTGCCAGATTGGTTGCCCCAACACGTAGCCGATCAGCTGACTGTTGAAGTGTTTGTCTTCAGCGGAGACCTCAATGTTGACTCCCCGGACTCCAACCCAATTCGAAATGTGAAGCCACGTCAGCAATGAGACTCACTGCGGCTCCTCAATCTGTAGGTCAATGTGACGTGTCTAGACCAAGTGGCAGTCTTTGTCGGCTACCAAGTGTCGAACACTGTGCGGTGCCGTAACCGGACAGCTGATTTTCGTGTGTCCTCAGTTCCGACTTGAATCTCCTGCGCCCCGCCTACTCGCGGGCACCAGCGAATTCAGTTTCCCGAGGCCGGGCCTCATTGCGGCCATCGTACTCGGCTTCTTTGACCAGGAGCGACATCATCGGCGAGGTTGCCACAGTAGTCGCCAGTGCCATCAGGACCATCATGGCAAAGAGAGTGGGCGAGATGACGCCGAGGTCGAGCCCGATGTTGAGGACGATCAGCTCCATCAGGCCGCGGGTGTTCATGAGGGTCCCGAGAGCGGCCGAGTCGCGCCAGCCGATCCCGGCGGTCCGGGCGGCGATCACGGTGCCGCCGAACTTGCCGAGCGTCGCGACAAAGATAATGAGTCCGCAGGCGAGCCAGGCTTCCGCGCCCGAAACGAGTCCGATCTGGGTTCGCAGGCCGGTATAGGCGAAGAACGCCGGGAGGAGCAGGATGGTGACGGAGTCCCCGAGGCGGGACTTCAGTTCGCGCGCCAGACGGCTCTCGTGAGGGACAATCGCCCCAAGGACGAACGCTCCGAACAGGGCATGGATGCCGATGGTCTCGGTCGTCAGGGCCGACAGGAGGACCCCGACCAGGGCGATCACCAGGGCCGACTTCGGCAGCGGCTCGTTGCTGCGGTCGATCCGCCGGCACCAGCCATGCACGAGGGGCCGGACGACGAGGAAGATCACAGCGACGTAGGCCAGAGAGGCGGCGGCGACGCGGAAGGCAGTGCCAACTTCCGCCTTGACGATCCCGACGACGAGGGCGAGGAGACACCAGGCGGTCGCGTCGTCGGCGGCGGCGCAGGCGAGGGCCATGCTTCCGAGCCGCGTCCCCTCCATCTCGCGGTCGGTCAGGATGCGGGCGAGGACCGGGAATGCGGTGATGGCCATCGCCACCCCCATGAAGAGCGAGAAGCTCGTGAAGCTCACTCCCGCCGGCGCGTACTCCCGATGCAGCCACAGCGAGAGGATGGAGCCGAGCAGGAACGGCGCAATGATGCTCACGTGCGAGATCAGGACCGCCGCGCGGACCTGGTCCTTCAGCTTGTTCGCGTTGAGCTCGAGGCCGACGACGAACATGTAAAGGATCACCCCGAGCTGCGCGATCATCTTGAGCGCCGTCGCGACCTGTCCGTGCGGGTCCGCGGAACTGGCGGGGATCAGCAGATGCATCGCCCCGGGAGAGAGGGCGCCGAGAAGCGACGGTCCAAGGCAGAGCCCGGCGACGACTTCTCCGATGACCGGCGGCTGGCCGATGTAGTGAAACAGTTTCGCCAGGAGATGCCCCAGGCCGATCATGGCGGCGAGGGTCAGCAGGACGTGGAAAACGACGTCGACCGGCGGATGGCCGTCACTTGTCACCGCTGCGGGAGCGTGAACCGCCCCGGTTACGACGGGGGCGACACCTTGTTCGCCGATCCACCGGACGAAGAGGTATCCGCCAATGCCCAGTGAGAGGACGAGCCCGTAGACAATCCCCTCCAGCAGCCGGGAGGAGCGTCCGGAAGCGGAACCTGGCAACAAGGAGGGTTCGGACATGCGTGCAGCCCTCTTCCTGTGGCCTTGGCAGCAGAACGTGGTTGCTGACGACTCAACACGGACGAGGTGACATTACTTGTTCAAACAACTGTTGTCAAGACATGTGTTTGGCCGCAGTTGGGCTGCCCAGGAGTCGTGACGGCGGAGATTCGGCAAGCAGCAGTATTTGCTGAGGTTTTGAGCGATGTGGCCTGATCGTGTCTCTTCCGGCCCAAAGGGCCATTCGTTCATCCAGCCAGGTCCATCGGACCTGGAG
>JAEYWB010000656.1 GCA_023429275.1 Planctomycetota bacterium | reverse complement strand
GGATTCGAATGGGCCGAAGGCCCCGTATGGGTTCCCGCCAAGGGGGGCGAGCCGGGCTATCTCCTGTTCTCCGATATCCCCCGCAACTCGATCATCAAGTGGGTCGAGGGGAAGGGCGTCAGCCTCTACCTGAAGCCCGCTGGCTACACCGGCGTTGTCGACTACGGGGGCGAGCCCGGCTCGAACGGGCTGATCCTGGATTCGAAGGGGCAGCTCGTCTGCTGCGAACATGGCGACCGTCGTCTTTCGGTCATCACGGCCGGGGGCGGGAAGCGGACGCTCGTCGATAACTACGAAGGGAAGCGGCTCAACAGCCCCAATGACGCGGTCTTCCATTCCAGCGGAGCGATCTACTTCACCGATCCCCCGTACGGCCTTCCGAAGCAGGCGGACGATCCGCGCCGCGAGCTCGACTTCTGCGGCGTCTACCGTCTCGACAAGGGGAAGGTGACCCTCCTGACCGACCAGATGACCCGGCCGAACGGCATCGGGTTCTCGCCGGACGAGAAGACCCTCTACGTCGCGCAGTCGGACTCGGACGCGGCAATCCTCAAGGCCTTCCCCGTGAAGGAGGACGGGACGGTGGGCGAAGGGAAGGTCCTGTTCGACTTCACGGCCGACATGAAGAAGGGGCTTCCGGGGGCGCCGGACGGCCTGGCGGTCGACACTCACGGGAACATCTGGACGACCGGTCCGGGGGGTGTTTCCATCCTGACGCCGCAGGGCAAGCTGCTGGCACGGATCAGCACCGGGGAGCGGACCGCCAACTGCAAGTTCGGCGGACCGGACGGATCGACGCTGTTCATGACGGCCGACATGTACATCTGCCGGATCAAGACGTTGACCAGGGCGGCCCGGTAGCCGCGGACGCGTCGAGAGTAGCCATCTTGCTCCGCAAGATGTGCGAGCCACGATTGACGTCCGATTGCAAGACCACAAGTGGCGGAGGGGCGCCGATTGTCCCCTCGCTCATCTCGCCCAGAGCGAGATGGCGACCGAGGCCCGGAGACGTTCCGCCCTTTGAAGATCTTCCTCTCGGAATTCGTGTGCGGCGGCGGATGGCCGGACGGCCCTCTGCCGCTGTCGCTCGCCACCGAGGGACGCGCCATGCTTCTGGCGGTCGCGGAGGATCTCGCACGCGTCGGCACTCTTCAAGTCGTGACGACCTGGGACCACCGTCTCCCTCCCCCGTCCTGGCCTGCCGGGGTCGAGATCCGGATCGTCCGCGGACAGCGTGAAGAGGTCGCTGTCAGTCGGGAACTGTCGCGGGATGCGGACTTCACGTGGGTGATCGCTCCGGAATGCGATGACATTCTCGGCCGACGCATTTCCGACCTCGAGGTGACGGAAGCGGCCGCGCTCAACGGCTCCGTCGAGGCAGTCCGCCTCTGCAGCGACAAGCTGTTGCTGGCCGAATGGCTTGCGGATCGAGGCATCCCGACGCCACGGACCATGGCTGCCGCGCGCACGGCCTCTGTCTCGGCTTCCGGCTGGAGCGGGGGGACGCCGGGCGAGGAGTCATCCCTCCCCTGGCCGATCGTCGTGAAGCCCCGCGACGGGGCTGGATCGCAGTCGACGTTTGTCGTCAGCGGGCCGGGCGTTCTTCCGTCTCCTCTTCTCGGATGGGAGACGGTCGCGGCCCTGATGCAGGCGGAGCCATGGCCCTCCGGCTGGATCGTCCAGCCGTTCGTCGCGGGGCGGGCGATCACGATGGCGGCGATCGTCCGCGGCCAGGAGGACTTCGAACTGCTGCCGGCCGGAGAACAGCACCTCTCGAGCGACGGCCGATTGAGTTACCGGGGAGGGACGATTCCCGCTCCGGGCTGTCCGACGGAGGAGGTGGAGTCGCTCGTTTCCTCGGTGATCCGGACGCTGCCGGGGCTCCGGGGATGGGTCGGCTTCGATCTGCTCCTTCCTGAGGCCCCCTCCCGGCCGCCGCTCCTGATCGAAATCAATCCACGTCTGACGACGAGCTACATCGGCTATCGCGCGCTGCTCAGCGAGAATCTGGCCGGCCGGATCGTCGACGGCGGGTTACGGGGCTCGCCCCCGGCCACGCCTCTCTCACGCGGCGGGAACAGGGTCGAGAAGGTTCGCTTTCTGCCCGATGGAGTGCTCAAAAGCCTGTCGGACATGTAACGCATTTCCTTCTCGGAGTGCGGCGGACGGGGCTGCTAAAATGGGAAGAGCCGGTCCCTCCCGCTGCGCACTCCCGCCGCACATTGATGAGTTCGCCATGCGTCCCCGCCTGCTCCCTCTCGTCTTTGCATTCCTCGGTCTCCTGACCGCGATTTCCGCGACCGCTGCTCCCCGCGGGAGATCGGGCCGGGCAAGTGCCGCCATGCGGCAGCAGGAGATCGCCAAGGTTCAGAAGCAGCTCGAGAACGCCAGGGAGCAGCTCGACCAGCTCAGGAACCGGGCGTCTCACAGCGAGGCGGAGATTGCCGAGGCCCGGAGCCGGGCGATTTCCGCGCGACGGTCCATTGAACAGGCAAACGCGACGCACCGGGAGTCGCAGAAACAACTCGACGAGATCGAGCATAAGATTCTCGAAGCTCAGCCCGAGGGTTCCCCGTTCGACCGCGCGCTCACGGCGTTCGAGTCTGCTCGCCGAGCGGTCGACATCGAAATGCACCGCATCCTCAAGTGGCCTCCCCCGGCGAGCGACGAGAAGGAATCGGAGCGGCTCAGGGAGCTCGGGACGCTGACGGCGGAGCAGCGGGCCGCTCTCAAGGGAGACGCGAAGTACGTGGCCCGGCTGGCCGAACTGATGGAGGCCTCCGAGTCTCTCACCCGGATCCGCAACGAGCTCTTCAGCTCGAGCGCGGAGTGGAAGCGGGTCCATGATGCGGATGTCGCCGCCGCGAAGGCGAGAGCCGAGGCGGAGCGATCGAGGGGAGGGGCCGCCAACGACCGCCTCGAGGCGGACCGGAGCCTTCGGACGTCAGCCGACATTGCGGCGTCGCTCCAGCAGACGATCGCGCAACTCGAGGCCCGGCTGAAAGCCCTCGGTGGCGCTCCGAAGAGCCAGAAGCCCGGCCAACCTTCCGGTTCGGGGAACGCCGGCAAGTAGCGGCCGGCCGGGATGGCTACGACGTGGGACCGTGGCGGAAGGCGATCGCCGTGGCGGTGGCGTAGCTGCGGCAGTGGGAGATCGTGATCAGGATCTCGTCGATCCCGAGTCCCTTCGCGTACTCGGCCGCTCCCCCCGACATCTGCAGGTACGGCTGGCCGCTGCGGCGCGTGCAGACCTCGATGTCGGTCCAGCCGACCCCTTTCGTGAACCCGGTGCCGAGGGTCTTCATCACCGCTTCCTTGGCGGCCCAGCGGCCTGCATAGTGCTGATTGCAGGACTTCTTCTGCTGGCAGTAATCGATCTCGAGCGGCGTGAAGACCCGCTTCAGGAAAAGGTCTCCGTGCCGGTCAATCATCTCGCCGATCCGCTGGACCTCGATGATGTCGGTTCCGAGTCCAATGATCATATCGCTCGCGCTCCGCCGCTCTCCCTCACGTTCCATCGCCTTGACGGCGCGAGGAGCCACGAGGATAGCGGGCCGCAAAGGCGTGCCGCTGCGCCAGGCAGGCAGATTCCTGCGGAAGAGCGTCGCGTCTCCATCCCTGGCAACGCCGGGACTGAAAGGAGATCCTTCAGAAAGTTGCCCCGCCGGGGTTCCGATCCGCCGTGAAGTCGAGGCCCCATCGGAGGTGCTTCATGGATCGCAGAGGCTTCCTGGCCACGGCCGCGGGAATTGCTGCCGGCGTCTCCGGATGCGAGGGGAGCGGGAGCGGCCGCTGTGGACCGCGCGAGCCCCGCAATGCCGCCTTTCGCTCCACGAAAGGGGGCCAATCGCGAAGCGAACGACGACTTCTCGAAAGGGGCTACTCCCCCTTCTTCTCCTGCTCGGCCGCCATCCCCGCCAGGACCGCTCGAAGCCCCGAGTCGTCCGCCGTGAACCGGAGCTTCAGACCTTCGGGCGTCGCATGGAGCCGAAGAGCCACTTCGTCCGCATCGGCCTCGCGGAGGCTGCCGGCGATCGCCGCACGGACATGCTTCGGTTGATCACCCGCGTTCTCGATCATTCCAGCCCAGGGCTTGAGGTGGACAACGAGAGACAGGATCGATGGGGGCGCGGCGGGCGCCTGTCCAGGCGTCGCCTTCCCCGGGCCGGCCGTGAGTGCCTGCGGAGCGACCGTCTCTTTCAGAATCTGCATCGTCTGCGGACCGCCGACTCCCGCCCAGATTGCTCCGTTGCCGGTCCCGACGAAGACCGACGCTTCGGTCCCGAAGAGCTTCTCGTCTTCACGGCGCGACTTCGCCGGATCGATCTGGTGAATCCGGACCTGTTCCATTACGAGGGCGTCGACCTTGAGCCCCTTGACGTCGCTGCTCTTCGCCGCCTCGGGAAGAACCGTCGTCAGGAGATTCGACAGCTCGCTGTCCTGCCGGCAGCGGGTCCCCGCGACGACCGACACGTGGTGATCCTCCGACGGGACAACACGGACGAACCCGTCGAACGCATCCCCCGCCAGGACATCCGACGCGACATCAAGCAGGCGGCGGAGAAGGCCGAGATGCATCTCGTCCTTGACCTTGACTTCCGCATCGCTCCGCCCCTTCTGAATCAGCTTCCCCACCCCTTCCTGGACGATCCGCGGGCTGGCCATCGACATTGTGAAGAGGAGCGCGTCGGAATGAGAGGTCTGGCTGGCAAACTGCGTCGCCGCCGGAAGCCGCGTCAGGTGCTCCGCCAGCTTCGATCCGGCCTTGGGAATCACGTTCAGCTCCGCCTCGAGACGCTTCCCCTTCTCGTTGATATCGAAGCTGAAGGTGACGGCGTCGAGATCACGGACGAACCGCTCGCTCGACTTGAGAGCGACGTCGGTTCCCCACTGCCGCATCTCGAATTCCACGTCGCTCTCTCCTTCTCGACGCTCCCGGTCGCGGCTGGCGTCATGCGACATCTTCTCGACCGCCTCATCGACGAACTTCGCGGGGAGTCGGCTCCAGGCGAGGTAGACCGCCACGTCGCTCGTGCCAAGAATCTCGTGCCAGCGGTCGGCCTTTGCGGCGACCTCGTCGATCAGCTCTTCCTTCTCGCAGAGGACCCCCCAGCCCCCCTGAATCCGGACGGGAACCTTCTTGTTCGGCGCGTCGAGAACGAACTTTCCGTCCCCCTCTCCACTCTTGAGGGTCAGTCGCCCCGACATGCCGAGCGTCTTCTTGAGGTCTTCGGTATTCGTGACCGGGACGACGAGCGCGACTT
>JAEYWB010000620.1 GCA_023429275.1 Planctomycetota bacterium | reverse complement strand
CTCATCGCCCGGCAGCGACATTTCTGTGGATGGGCCCCTGTCGACGTTCGCTCATCTTGCGGAGCAAGATGGCTACTTGGACTGCAGCCGCTTGAGCTCTTCGAGGATGCCCCCCTCGACCGCGGCGACTTCCCACAGTGCGGCGTTGAGCTCGCGCTCATCGCGGGTGGCGTCGCCAAGCTCACAGATCGATTTGACGACCGCTTCCTGATCCGCAACGAGCTGTTTCATCAGGAACGAGATCGCGACGAAGTGCAGGCTCGTATAAGCCGTCGGGAACTGGCCGTAGTCGGGCAGCCCGCCGAGAGCGACAACCTCATCCGTCAACCGCTGAATCGTCTCCCGCTGGCGCTTCGCCATCCGGACGATATCGCGGCGGATGTGCTCAGATCCGGCGGCCGTCCACGGGAAAGCGTCTCCAGTGTACTGCAGCAGGCTGCTGCCGACCCGGGCGAGGACCGCGTTGAGATCGTCGATCAATGCCGCCTGGACCATGTGCCTGGTGAGCCTGAAGGGTGCGTATGCGGGGGGAGCGGTGAGTGACAAATGTCTCCGACGGCGGACCTGACCGCCGACCACTACTCAAACAGCTTGGCGGCGACGAAGTGGGCCGTTTTGCTGAGGTCGTCCTGGATCCATGGCGAAGCGCCGAGGACGATGATCGGGATCGTGATGAGGGCGACGTACGCTCCGACGATGCCCGGCGTCCTGAGCGGACGACGGCCTTCCGGTGCCGGAAGGATGAACATCGCCTTCAGCACTCCGAGATAGTAGAAGAGACTGAAGACGGTGTTGATGCCGGCGATCACGACGAACAGCCACATCGCCCAGTGGATGTCCCCCGCCCGGAAGGCGGAGATGAGGATCAGGAACTTGCCGAAGAATCCGCCGAACGGCGGGATGCCGACAAGGCTGAAGAGGCTCATCAGCATGCAGACGCACAGGACCTTCGTCGCGTTGTTCTCCGAGATGAGGCCCCGGTAGTCCTCGATCTTCTCGCTGAAGATCTCGTTCCGCAGGAGGGCGACCGTCGAGAAGGCGACGAGATTCATGAAAAGGTAGACGACGAGATAGTAGGTCACGCCGACAACCGCCTGGGCCGACTGCTCGGCGGCGTTCGCCACCGCCAGGCTGCTGTTCCCGAGGACCACCAGCAGCGTCGACACCCCGAGCAGCATGTAGCCGGCGTGGGCGATGGTGGAGTAGGCGAGGAGCCGCTTGACGTTCGTCTGCGTGTAAGCGGCGAGGTTTCCGAAGGTCATGCTGACGCATCCCATCACGCCGAGCGCGATGCCGAAGAAGGTCAGGAACTCATGGAGGCCGACGCTCGGTCCATTGAACGCGAGGACGAACCGGATCAGCAGGCCGAGGCTCGCCGCCTTCGAGGCGACCGACAGGTAGCCACCGACCTCGGCCGCCGCGCCTTCGAAGGCATCCGGACACCAGAAGTGGAACGGGACGATCGACAGCTTGAACGCGAACCCCACCAGAATCATCAGCGTGGCCAGGGCGACGACCGTGGCATTGGCGCTGGTGAAGCTGAAGTGCTCCCCGACAACGACATCGAACCGCTCAGCGATGAGCGGAAACGACGCGGTTCCGAGAAGACCTGCCAGGAGGGAGATGCCGTAGAGCATGACGCCGGAGGCCCCTGCCCCGTAGACGACATACTTGAGGGAGGCTTCGCTGGACTGGCGGCGCCCCTTGAGGAAGCCGACCATCGCGTAGCTCGGGACGCTGATCATCTCGATCCCGACAAACAGCATGAGCAGGTGATTCGCGTTGACCGCGACCAGCATCCCGACCATCGAACCGCACAGGAGCGTGTAGAAGTCGGGAGCGTCTTCGTTGTCGGGAATCCCCGTCAGCGCCGTGAGGGCGATCACGAGAACGAGGAACAGCAGAAGGCCGAGCCGGAAGAAGAGGCCGAAGTGGTCATGGACCATGAGCCCCGTGAAGAACTCTCCCGGGGTACCGACGCCGGATTCCGTGACGCCCAGCAGCCACGCCATGTCGGCAATGATCGGACGAGGCTGGCCGGCCGACTTCAGGTACATGAAGTGCGTGAAGGCGACCGTGAACGCTCCGAGCGATCCGAGGAGCGCAATCCAGCTCGCGGGAAGTCGGCGGTCGAAACCGGTCAACCGCCCCAGGAGAAGCAGCAGGATGGTTCCGGAGAGGGCAAGTTCCGGCGCGAAGATCTGCAGCGACCTGGGAAGGTCCTGGCTGAAGAACTGTTCGAGCAGAGATGAGACCGACATGAGTGATCCGAGGCGGACGCGGAAAAGGTCGAGGTCCGTTTCCCGAGTGTGACTACTGTTCGACGACCGACACCTGGGCGGGCTGAGCCGCCTCGGGCTCATGCAGCACCTTGTACCCGGTCGAGAGCGACTTCGTGAGCTGCTCGGTCGCCGGGTTCATGACGTTCAGCATCAGGCCGGGATAGACCCCCAGCCAGATCGCCAGGATCGCCAGCACGCCGGCAATCGAACGCTCCCGGCCATCCATGTCGTAGAGCTCTTCACCGTGCGGCCCCTTGTACTCGGGACCGAAGTACACCCGCTGGATCGTCCACAGGATGTAGCCGGCCGTCAGGATGACCCCCGAGGCTGCAATGACTGCCAGAAGCGGGCTGAAGTTCCAGCTGCTGAGGACGACGAACACTTCGCCGATGAAGCCGCACAGCCCGGGGAGGCCGAGGCCGGCGAAGAAGATCACGATCGCCAGGCCGCTGTAGAGCGGCATCCGCTGCATCAGGCCGCCGAACTGGTTGAGGTCGCGGTGATGGACCCGGTCGTAGACCACGCCGACCATAAAGAACATGCCGGCCGACGAGATGCCGTGTCCGATCATCTGGAACATCGCCCCGTCGAGTCCGAGGTGCCAGAACCTGTTGCCGACGGTGTCGCCCGTCGCTTCATTGATCTTCCACACGGCGAGACCGACAAGGACGTAACCCATGTGGCTGACCGAGCTGTAGGCGACCAGCCGCTTGAAGTCGGTCTGGGCCATGGCGGCGAATGCACCGTAGATGATGCTGAAGACCCCGAGGGCCACCAGGAAGTAGGCGGCGTACTGCATGCCGAAGGGGCACAGCGGCATGGCGATCCGCAGGATGCCGTAACCGCCGAGCTTCAGCAGGATCCCGGCGAGGATCATGGAAATCGGCGTCGGAGCTTCGACGTGGGCGTCCGGAAGCCAGGTGTGGAACGGGAACGACGGAAGCTTGATCGCAAAGCCGATGAACAGCAGCACGAAGGCCACGATCTGCATCGTCCGGTTGAAGCCACCCGCCTGGGCGATCTCCTGGAGGCGGAGGATGTCGAAGATCCCCGGCTGCCCCGGAGCCGAGCTGTTGAGGTAGAACATCAGCATGGCGATGAGCATCAGCACCCCGCCCGCCAGCGTGTAGAGGAAGAACTTCACGGCCGCGTATTCGCGCCGCGGTCCCCCCCAGACACCGATGAGGAAGTACATCGGCAGCAGCATCACTTCCCAGAAGACGTAGAACAGGAAGAAGTCGAGGGCCATGAAGACCCCCATGACCCCGGTCTGGAGAAGGAGAAACAGGACAAGGTAGCCCTTGACCGCCTTCTTGATGCTCCACGACGCCGCCATCGAGACCATGAAGATCAGGGCGGTCAGGATGATCAGCGGAAGGCTGATCCCGTCGACACCGAGCTGGTAATTGATGTTCCAGCTCTGGATCCAGGGGAGGCTGACCCTCATCTGCATCCCGGGGTCGGCATAGTCGAACCGCTGCCAGATCCCGAGGGCGAGCAGGAAGTCCACGATCGTGACCGCCAGCACGAACCCGCGGGACGCGTCCTCGGCCTTCTTGTCGAAGAACGCCAGGAACGGGATCGCGAGGACCGGCAGGAAGATCGTCAGCGACAGAAGGGCAAGGTCGGACATGGTGCTTGGACGATTTCAGGTTCGGCGAGAGACTCACCGGGACGAATTCGGGATGGTACGACGCGCGAACGGTCAGGAACGGGGCAGGAACGCGAACATCAGGATGAACAGGGAGACGACTCCCAGTGCGATGAACGTGACATACTGCCGCATGAAGCCTGTCTGGACGGTCTTGAAGGACCGGCCGACCGACTGGGTCGTTTCACCGAAGATGTTGACGATCCGGTCGACAACTTTCTCATCGAACTTCCGGTCGAACCCGGCCACGACCAGAACCAGGCGGCTGGCAAAGTGGATCAGGGCGTCGAGGACGTACTTGTCGAACGCCGTGGCCCACCGCGAAACGATGTGAACCGGCCGGGTGAACATGGCGTCGTACAGATTGTCGAACTGCCACTTCTCCTGGAGGAATCCGTGGATTCCGGAGAAGGACTTCCGAAGCCCGGCTGGGTCGATGAGCCCCGATCCGTAGAACAGGTAGCTGAGGAGCGTTCCGGCGGCAGCGACCAGGAGGGCCAGGGCCCCGGCGGTCGCGTGCTTGTCGTGGATCTGTTCGTGGCTGGGGAAGTTCAGGAGGAGGTTGCCGGCATTGGTCAGGCCTCCGCCGACATGCGTCGGCTCAGCGGTCCCGAGCAGCGAAGCGAGCGGTCCCTGCTCTCCCCCGACGGCACAGAACATCGCAAACACCGACAGGATCAGCAGCGGCACGGTCATGACCCGCGGCGATTCATGGGCATGCTCGTAGACATGTTGGTCCCGCGGCTTTCCGAGGAACGTCATGAACCACAGGCGGAACATGTAGAAGGCGGTGATCCCGGCCGTCACGAGCGGGAAGATGAAGAGGGCCGATTGCTTCGGGTTCGCCGAGAAAAAGGCGAGCGACGATGCGACGATCGCGTCCTTCGAGTGATAGCCCGAGAAGGCGATCGGCGTCCCGGGGATCGCGAGCCCCGCGATGGCGATGACGCCGATCAGCATCGTGATCGCGGTGATCGGCATCTTCTTCAGCAGGCCCCCCATCTTCGTCATCTCCTGCTCGTGGTGACAGCCGTGGATGACGCTCCCCGAACAGAGGAACATGAGGGACTTGAAGAAGGCGTGCGTGATCAGGTGGAACAGTCCGGCCAGCCAGCCGCCGACGCCGAGGGCCAGCATCATGTAGCCGAGCTGGCTGATCGTCGAATAGGCCAGGACCTTCTTGATGTCGGTCGCCACGATGGCGATCGTCGCCCCGACGAACAGCGTGATGCAGCCGATGTAGGCAATCGTCAGCAGCACCTCGGGGGTGAACATCGGGTAGAACCGGCCCGTCAGGTAGACACCGGCCGCGACCATCGTCGCCGAGTGGACGAGAGCCGAAACGGGAGTCGGACCTTCCATGGCGTCCGGCAACCAGGTCTGCAGGGGGAACTGGGCGGACTTGCCGATGCAGCCCCCGAAGATTCCAAGTCCCGCGACCACCAGCAGCCAGTAGGGAATCGTGCGCGGGGTGTTCGAGACCGGATCGGTCCAGCGGCTGCCGTGACCGGACTGCAGGTGAACAATCGCCTGCCGCCCTTCCCCTTCGACGTCGAACTGGCCGGCTTCGTTGCGAACCATCTGAAAGAGGCCCGGCTCACCGGCGACCGCCTTGTCCGTGTTCGCGAACTGGAACGTGCCGAAGTAGGTCCACAGCACCATCAGGCCGATCAGGAACCCGAAGTCCCCGACACGGTTCATGATGAACGCCTTGTTCGCCGCGTTGCTGGCCGACTTCCGCTCGACGTAGAAGCCGATCAGGAAGTAGCTGCAGACACCGACCAGCTCCCAGAAGATGAAGACCTGGAAGATGTTGCCGGCGATCACCAGCCCGAGCATCGAGAAGCAGAACAGCGACAGGAACGAGAAGAACCTGTAGAACCGGCCCGGCCGATGGAAGTGCCG
Source organism: Planctomycetota bacterium (assembly GCA_023429275.1). Lineage (GTDB taxonomy): Bacteria > Planctomycetota > Planctomycetia > Planctomycetales > Planctomycetaceae > Planctomyces_A. The sequence continues at coordinate 294 of JAEYWB010000620.1, read as the reverse complement.
TCCACCCGACAGATGAACCTGGTGGTCTTCGTAGTGTTCCGTCAGCTCATCCGACATGTAGCCGGCGGCGAAGATGTGAATGCACGTGGCGATCAGCGTCACCATCGTGAACATCGCGACTGTCAGGCCGTCGATGTAGTAATCGATCTTGATCTTCTGCGAGCCGATGACGGCCAGCTCGTAAAACGTTCCCGAGAACCCGGTCGCGAACGGGTTGTTGGCGTGATGGGCATGGTCCGCATGGCCATGGCCGTGATCCGCGTGGCCGTCCGCCGGCTTCGCGTGGTCGTGATC
>JAEYWB010000616.1 GCA_023429275.1 Planctomycetota bacterium | reverse complement strand
TTCTACGACCTTGACGGCCACGGCTGGGGGCTGACGTGGATGAACCCGGACGCGTCAAGATAAGCCGGCGGACCGGAGCACGTTGCAGGGGACACGCCCCGACCGCGAAAGAGTGGCGGGATACGCGGGCGCGCCCGGCGCTCAGCACAGAGGCACAGGGGCCATTTATTGACAGGGCGGCTTGACCCGCCCCGTCTGAAGGCTTAGTCTTCAATCCGGACATGTTCAAACATATGAATGTGACGATCTCGAAAGATTCGACATGCCGCATCGCGCCCTTGTGGCGAAGGAACTTGCCGAGTTTCTCGGCGCGTTGTCGCACCCGCACCGCATCCGCATCATCGAAGAGTTGCGGGATGGCGAGCATGACGTGAACTCGCTTCAGGCCGCCCTCGGCATCAGCCACTCGGGAGTCTCACAGCACCTGATGGTGATGCGGGCGAACCGCCTCGTCTCAGAGCGTCGAGAAGGCCGCCATGTCTTCTACCAGTTGCGCCAGCCGGAGCTGGCGGCCTGGTTGCTGGAAGCGACCTCCTTCCTCGAAGTGGAAACCGTCCACGCCAGCGAACTGCGGAAAGCCATCAGCAAGACTCGCAAAGATTGGACCTGACCTCTCCCGTTCGCCCGCCACCACCAGAAGACAACGAAGAACCGATGCAGAAGCTGATCCAGGGGATTCACCAGTTTCGAGAAGAGAACTTTCGGCCCCTGCAGGGGCTGTTCCAGCAATTGTCGAAGGGACAGAGCCCCGAGACTCTGTTCATCACCTGCTCGGACTCACGCATTGATCCGAACCTGTTGACCCGCTCGCAGCCGGGCGATCTGTTCATCCTGCGCAACGCGGGCAACATCGTCCCGCCGCACGGAGCGGCCGGAGGGGGCGAGGCCGCGACCATCGAATTCGCGGTGGCGGCACTCGGAGTGAAAGACATCATCATCTGCGGCCACTCCGGTTGCGGGGCGATGCGAGGACTGCTGGAACCTGAGATCATCGCACCGCTCCCTGCCTTGGCGTCCTGGCTGACTCACGCCGAAACCACTCGCCGCATCGTGCTGGACAACTACCAGCATCTCGACGGCGACCGCCTCGTCATGGCGATGGTCGAAGAAAACGTGCTCGTGCAACTCGAGAACCTGCGGACACTTCCCGCCGTCGCCTCGCGACTGGTGAAGGGAGATCTGCACCTGCATGGCCTGGTTTACAAGATCGAGACCGGCGACGTGTTCGCCTATGACTCCCGGGACGGCCAGTTCGTCCCGGTCGCGCAATATCAGCCCGGCGAGACCATCGTCCGCCGCCGACCCAGCCTGACGATCTGAAGCGGTTCGCATGGAGCAGACCCCTCGGCCGTTCGTTCTCCGGACCACACCCCGATCGCGACGGGTGCTGCCGCCGGCAGCTTTGGGCCAGCAATGAATGGATGTCACGTGACGATCTCTGCAAACGACGTTCGGCAACGGACTCGAGGCCCTTCGGCCCGGCCACCCTGGCACGGAGAAGTGGGCCGTCTCACCTGCAAAGGACCGGCCCCAAAGGGCCGCTCTGCGTGTCACTGCCGCTTCGCGAACTCTCGAAGCGCGTTCAGCATCCCTGCCGCTTTGTGGATCGTCTCGGCGTATTCCGATTCCGGATCGGACTGCACGACGACTCCCCCGCCGACCGAACATTGCGCCCAGCCGCGGCGGATGGCGAAGGTCCGGATGAGGATGCTGCTGTCCGAGCGGCCGTCGAACCCGCTGTAGAACAGCGATCCGCAGTAGGGCCCGCGCGCGACCCCTTCGAGCTCGGCGATGATCTCCATCGCCCGGACCTTGGGGGCGCCGGTGATCGAGCCGCCGGGGAACGTCGCTGCCAGGAGATCCCAGAAGTCCCGTCCCCCGGTCAGTCGGCCGCGGACCTCCGAGACGAGGTGCTGGACGGTCTCGTAGATCTCGAGACCGCAGAGCCGCGGGACGCGGATTGACCCGGGACGGCAGACCCGCGACAGATCGTTCCGCTGGAGGTCGACGATCATGACGTTCTCGGCGATGTCCTTCTCGCTCTCGCGGAGGTCGTCGCCGCGGAACAGGTCTGCTTCGGGGCGGTCGTGCCACCGTCGCCGCGTCCCCTTGATCGGCCGGGTCTCGACTTCGTCTCCATCGAGCCGCAGGAAGCGTTCAGGGGAGGCGCTCGCGATCGCCCAGTCGTCGTGAGCGAGAAACCCGGAGAACGGAGCCGGGTTGACCCGGCGGAGCTTGGCGTAGAGCTCGACCGGATCGCCGGCGAAGGGATGCATCAGCCGCTGCGACAGGTTCGCCTGGAAGATGTCCCCGGCGCGGATGTACTCCGTGACAGCCGCAACCGCCCGCTGGTAGCCCTCGCGGTCGAAGTTGCTTTCGAGCCCCGGGAGCGCGGCGAGCGGGTGGCGGGGGGAACGAATCTCGGCTCTCTCCCCCGATGTTGCAGCCGCCGACTCCGCGCGGAGTGCGGCGTCACGCAGATGCGAGAGAACCTCCGCCGCACGGGCCTCGGCCCGGCCGCGTCGCCGTCGCTCGTCGGTCTCGGGATAACCCGTGCTGACGAGCCACTGCCGCCGCGATACGTGGTCCCACACGAGCGACCAGTCGTAGATTCCGGCGAACAGCTTTGGAAACTCCAGCTCATCGCACGTCGGCCGCGGAAGCCGTTCGAACGCCTGGCCGAGTTCGTATCCGAGGTAGCCCGCCGCTCCTCCGACGAAACATCCCAGTCCGTCCGGCGTCTCGAGTGTTCCAAAGGCGCGGAGCTTTTCCCGCAGCGGGCCGAACGGATCCGCCCCGGGGGCGACATCGTCGATCTGGAAGCGATCGACCGGATCGGTCGACAGACTGGAATAGCGTCCGAGCGGAGGGCGGACGAGGGAGCTGTCGAAGAGGATGGGGGAAGACCAGTCCCCTGCGGCGCGAAGCGAATCGATCACCGGCAGCGGCGGATCGACTTCGACGACGAGTGGAAGGGAGGTCATCGGGCGTTCTGGTCTCGAGGAGAATCGTTCAACCGGAACGCACCAGCGGAACACGGACTTCGGTATGTCGGTGCGAGGCACTCGACGGACATGGGTTTAACGCGCGACGAGCGTCTGGAGGAGGGCCCGCAGGTCGGCATCGCTGCTTCGCCCCCGCCCGGTCTGCTTCCCCGTCAGTCCGTTCAAGTTGGCAGGGTCGCGAATGTCGACCGCGTCGAGGAGATCGAGAACGAGAAAGTACTGCCGCCGTTCCTCCCGAAAGTCTCCCTGCGCGTGGGCGAGGACCGCACGGCGGAGATGCCGCTGGTACGGCTGCAGCGTCGCCTCTTCTCCCTTGTAGAAGTAGTTGAGCGAAGTGCGGGCCGCCTCCTGGGTGTCGCGAGGGGTCTGGCTCCCATCAGGGTCAACGAGCAGGAGTGCGGTCGAGAGGAGCAGGCTCCCCCCCAGGACGGCATAGAGGATCCACGGGCTCGACTCCCGCGGCCGGTCGCGGGTGGCGACCGCCGTCTCGCTGAGGGCGAGTTCGGGCAGCCGGCCGTCAGTCCCGAGACGGACGAGCGGGTCTCCGGGTCGATCGGTGATGAACTTGCCGACCTGCCTCGGCCCGGTCCGCGTTTTCTTTGCCGCCTTCGCCTTGGGGACGGGGCGGCGTTTGACGACGGACGACGATCCCTCGGCGGGGTCGAGGATCACGGTCGCGCGGGTCGCCTCGTCCTCGGGTTCGGTCGAGATCTCGACCTCGGTGTCGACGCTGAGCTGCAGGCGGGTGGGCGAATCGATGAGCACCCAGCGGTCCGCGTCGAGCGGGTTGCCGTTGATCACGACGGCGCCGCTGGTCGAGGTCGCGACCGCGCATTGCCCGTCGCGGCAGATGACCGAGACGTGGTGGTCGAGCACTTCGGGGTCGGCGAGGACGACGTCGTTCTCCGTCCCGCGGCCGACGTGGACGACGTTCTCCGCGACCGGAAACGAGCGTCCCCGGTCGGGACCGTTGCAGACAAGGATACGAGCGCCCTGGGCCATGAATTCATCGTAATCGATACCCGCGCCGCGGGGAGTGACATTCCGCCTCGACTTTCGGGCGACCTGGCCGGCCGGCAATCCATGCCGCAGAAGAGCGGCCGGCCGTCCAATGAGACCGCCGTCGTCAGCCGACCGAGCCGCCCGCGAGGGCCGTCAGTGCGAGTCCCCACATGAGGATTGTCACAAGCAGGAGCCCGACGCCGATCGCACGATCCCGCTCCCCGCGGGGGGTGAGCCTCGACCGGTCGAGCGAGAACAGGAAGGGGATGGTGATCAGCAGGACGGGGACGCAGGCCAGTCCGAGGACCCCTCCCCGCATCAGACGCCGCGCCCGGTCATCCTCGGTTTCGATCTGTCCGGCAGGCTCCTCCGGCGGTTCGGGAGCGGACTCCAGAGGGGCGGAATGCTCGCCGGAAGCCTCCGCAAGATCCGAAGCCCCCGCCCGGGCCTCATCGAGGAGCTGCTCCGCGCGGAGTGCGTCCGGTTCCGCGACGATGACTTTGACCCCTTCGATCACGCTTCCGTAATAGTTGAGCGTGGTGCGGATCTGCCCCCCCCTGGATCGCGCACTCGATCCCGTGCTCCTCCAGGAGGGCCTGCGCGATGGAGGCTTCGACTTCCGTCCAGAACTCCCGGACGCAGACGAGGCGGTCAGTGTCCTTCATGCGGCCTCCTTCGGGGGTGAACATCCGGCTCCATGGAGGCTGTCGATTCCCTGGTGGAATTGCCAGAGAACACTGGTTTGAGGATTTCCCAGGCTGCGTCCGCGCCGGGACATGAGATGTGCTCACGGAACGAACCAGGGAAATCTTGAGCTCTTCGGCCCCGACGTCTCTCTACAATTCGGTTCGCCTCTGCCGACGGTCCTGCGGACAGGGGAACGCCGCGACGACGCCGGCCGGGACCGCGTG
>JAEYWB010000581.1 GCA_023429275.1 Planctomycetota bacterium | reverse complement strand
GCCTGACAGAGTGCCTGCCCAAGGCCGAGGAGTGCGGCGTCGTCCTCGGCCTCGAGAACCACTGGGGGCTCGGCCGGCCCGCCGAGGGAGTGGTCCGGATCCTCGACGCGGTCAAGTCCCCCTGGCTTCAGGCGACGCTCGATACCGGCAACTTCCTCGAGCGGCAGTACGAGCAGTATGAACTCCTCGCGCCGCGGGCGGCCTTCGTGCAGGCCAAGACCTACCACGGCGGCGGAACGTGGTACACGCTCGACATCGACTACCCCCGCGTCGCCGAGATCCTCAGGAAGGTGAAGTACCAGGGATACATCTCGCTGGAGTTCGAGGGGAAAGAAGACTTCGAGACGGCGATTCCGAAAAGCCTGGAGACGCTGCGGGTGGCGTTCGGCTAGAATCGTGGCAGGTCTTTCGACGGGAGACTTGGAGCCGCTGGTATGAACTCGTTGACCGAACTCGAAAGCTTTCACCATTTCGTGTCCGACAAGCTCGCGAGCGGAAGTCGCGATCTGACCCCCGAGGAGGCGTTACATCTCTGGCGGGAACTGTCCGCGGAAGCGGAACGGAGCGAAATCGACGCGATCCGTGAAGGCCTTGCGGCCATTGAAGCAGGTCGAACAAAGCCATTGGCAGAGTTTGTTGAATCCTTCAAGACTCGCCACGGGCTGTCGGGCGACGGAACATGACGTTTGAAATCGTCGTGACGGAGCCTGCCGAGAGTGATGCCGACACAATCTTCCGCTGGCTGGAAGACCAGAGCGAACGGGGAGCTCAGGCGTGGTCAGCTGCCCTTCTGAAGTGCCTGCGGAGCCTTGAGTCGCAGGCTTCCATTTATCCACTTGCCCCCGAGGCCGAGAAGTCAGGCGAGCCAATCCGCCAAGTCGCTTTTCGAACGCCGCACGGTCGCCCGTACAGAATCGTCTACACGATTCGAGAATCCACCGTTTTCGTGCTCAGAGTGCGTGGCGGAACTCAAAACTGGCTCGGGCCCGCAGACATCCAATGGCCCGAGTGATTCGCGCCGGGATTGACGATCAGTGGGTGAAGATCCCTTCCCCCGCGATCACTCCGTCCTTCATGTGGATCGCCCGCTTGGCCCGCTGGGCGACATCGGGCTCGTGGGTCACCATGATGATGGTTCGCCCTTCGGCGTTGAGTTCGCACAGGAACTCCATGATCTCTTCGCCGGTCTTGGAGTCGAGGTTTCCGGTCGGCTCGTCCGCCAGCACGATGGTCGGGTTGTTGACGAGCGCCCGGGCGATCGCGACGCGCTGCTGCTGCCCCCCCGAAAGCTGCATCGGCCGGTGATCGAGACGGTTCTCGAGGCCGACCCGCTTCGCGAGCTTGAGGCACCGTTCCCGGTCCTCGCGGGTGACGCCCGAGTGATTCAGCCGGTAGGTGAGCGGGACTTCGATGTTCTCGAGGACCGTGTACTGCTGGATCAGGTTGAACGACTGGAAGATGAACCCGATCATCGCATTCCGGGCCAGCGACAGTTCGTCGTCGGTCATCTCGGAGACGTCGCGTCCGCCGAGGTAGTACTTCCCCTCCGACGGGCGGTCGAGCGCGCCGAGCAGGTTGAGCATCGTGCTCTTTCCGCTTCCCGAGCTCCCCATGATCGCGAGGAAATCCCCTTCGGGGACGTCGAGCGAAACTCCCTTCAGTGCGTGCACGATCACGGCGCCGAGATCATAGCGCTTGTGGAGATTGACGAGTTTGGCAGCCAGCGGCATCGGGCAACTTTCTGACGCGGTGTTCTCAATCGATTTCAGCAGCGCGGTCCGCAAAAGAAAAGGTCGCAGAGGTCATCTCACCACGCGACCCCAGCAATCGTTCCGCCGCTTCCCTGTCCCCGGTTCCCTGTCCCCTGTTCCCTGTTCCCTCTTCCCTATTCCCTCTTCCCTGTCCCCAGGCGGAGCCGCACCCCTACGCATCATACCGATTGGGATTCCAGTCGCGGGCCAGGTCGCAGAGCGGCTTGAGGTGCTCGGGGTTGGTCGACGTCGCGACGATTCCGGGTAGCCGGAGCATGTCGGCCCGGTCGTCGAGCCAGGTCTCCCGGAAGTGGACACGTTCGCCTCCGCGGACCCAGACCGATTCACCGCCGAGGAGACGGGCCAGGTGGAGTGACACCGGGTAGTCGTAGACGTTGGGGGTGTGGATCAGCGACCCGGCAAACTCGCCGGTCGCCATCAGCGGATAGATGCTCCCCGGCATCTCGTCCGGTGCGACCCCTTCCAGCCCGAGGCTGCTGACATCCCGGGCGCGGGAGACATCCTTCTTCTGAAAGCCGATGAGGTAGTACTTCTTCGAAGAGGTCGTCGGCCGGCCGAAGCGATTCGGCATGTTCGTCAGCCAGGCGGTCGCGGGGAGGCGAGGGTTGTCCGGCCCGCACTTCACCACTCCGTCGTAGGCCTCGGTCCACGTTCCGTTCGGCCCCATTTCCGGCGCGTAGACCAGGGAGTAGAGGACCTCGGTTCTCGTCCGCAGGTGGAGCATCACGGCGTAGCCGTTGCCGGAGTGGTCGGCGAACTGCTTGGTGCCATCGATCGGGTCGAGCGCGATCGTCAACGGGCTGTCGTCGGGGAAGGCTTCGAGGTCGCCGTTGTTCTCTTCCGCTTCGATCCGGCAGCGATGGAACAGCGGGTCGGCATCCCGCAGGCCCGCGACGAGGAGCTCCTGGATCGTGATATCGGCGAGCGTCAGCGCATCGGTCAGGGCACTCCCGGATGTTTTTCCTTCGATCTGGATGTTGAACTGCCGCATCTTCCGGCCGATGGCGCCCGCCCAGCGGAGGAGCGGCGGTGCGTGGCGATGGAGCGCCTCCACAAGAGGAGCAGTCAGATCCGTCGGCATGGCGACCTCGAGCACGAACAGTGACCGTGCGGGCCATTCCGCGCGGGCATCGACGGGACTGTATGCGAGGAACGACGGCGCGGCGAGTTCTGAATCCTTTGTGGCACGGACAGGCCGGTCGCTCCTGTCCCGTGTCCATGATCGTTCCTGCCGGAAATGACCACATTGCGCAGCCCATCGCTCCTGCGTCCACCGGGTCCGGGGTGAACGCCCTGGTGCGGCAAGTTCTGCTCGCGGGTGATTTTCCTGTCGAGTCGCCGGTGACGCAGGGTTACAATTCCCCTATGACTCGGATGTCCGTCTTGCGACCTCACTGTTGGTATTATGGATCCGCTCGACAGTTCATCCTTTGCACGGGACGCGCAGTTTCAGCGTCTGCTCCGACACGAGCAGTCGATCGACCTGACCGTTGCCGCATTGGAGATCGCTCGCGATTTCCAGCCCGAAACAGATTTCGATGACGTGCAGAGCTGGATTCGCTGCCAGGCCCAGGCCGTCCGGCCGGAGATCCTGCGGACCTCCAACCCCGACGATGGTCTGAAGGCCCTCTGCCGGTTCATGACCGAAACGCTCGGTTTTCATGGGTGTCCAGAGGACCGCTGCATTCCCGAAGGAAGTTTTCTGCCGGCGGTGATCGACCGCCGTTCCGGCCTGCCGATCACGCTTTCGATCCTCTACATGGCGATCGCCGAGCAGGTCGGCATCGGCCTGCAGGGGGTCTCGAGTCCGCAGCACTTTCTCTGTCGGTCCGATGATTCTCCTTCCGGTCCGCTCTTCATCGATCCCTTTCACGCGGGGCGGATGCAGACGCAGGCTGAGTGTCTCTGCTGGCTCAAGGAGCTGACGGGGCTCTCCGCGGCACGCATCAAGCCGGCCCTCCGTGTCGCCTCGCCCCGGACGATCATCGAGCGGCTGCTGAACAACCTTCGCAACCTCTTTCTGTGCCAGAAGAACTGGAAAGGGCTGCAGACCGTTCAGCACAGGCTGGTGCTGTTGAATCCCTGCTCCTACATCGCGCGACGTGACTTCGCCTTTGCGACGATGCAGTCGGGTCGCCCCGGCGCGGCGATCGACATGTTCGAGGAGTGTCTCGCCGACGCTCCGGAGCAGGACCGGCCCGCCGTGACGCACCTCATCGACGAGGCGCACCGGCTCGTGGCCCGCTGGAACTAGAGTTCGTCCCCTTTCCTCTGCGAATGGACG
>JAEYWB010000543.1 GCA_023429275.1 Planctomycetota bacterium | reverse complement strand
GCTGGGACGATGGCGAACCCTGGACGCTGGCGCTCGTGCTGCGGCAGGGGGCCGATGATCCCAAGTGGGTCCTGACCGGTGAGCTGCGCCGTCCGGGCGCGGTCCTCAAGTTTGAAGACACCCGCCTTCTCGTCCCCGGGGGGCTCGCGATCACCGAGGACAAGATCGCCCGCGTCGAAGACTTCGGCGCGTTCGACTGGGTGAAACTGATTCGTGCCGAGAACGGCTTCTCGGTCCCCGAAGGCGAGGAACGCGAGCTCGTCGATCAGCTCCTCGACATGCCGACGCTGCCGGAGCTCGACCTGCCGCAGAACCTCCGGCTCGAGGAAGTCCGGGCGACTCCGGTCGCCTACCTCACCCTCAAGTCACCCCGCACGAAGGGCTGGAAACACGAGAGGCTGACGGGAGTCGTCGAGTACGAGTATCTCGATACGTTCGTCCCGGGCTCGAGTGCCCGCTGGGCGATCGTTCAGCGGGAAAAGGGCCGCTGCATCCTTCGCGACCGGACCTCCGAGTCGACCTTCTGGTCTCAGCTCAAGGAGGGCGGTTTCCGCAGGATGCTCGACCAGCGGAACGCGACGCACGACGTGGAGATCCCCGTCGGCGACCTGGCGAATGCGGTCCGCAAGCTGATCCCCCAGGGATGGCAGGTCCGGGCGGACGGCAAGCAGATCCGCCAGGCGGCGACGCTGCAGTTCCGGATCCGGTCGGGAATCGACTGGTTCGAGCTGACCGGGGACGCCGCCTTCGATGGGGCTCACGTCTCCTTCCCGGAACTGCTCGCCGCTCTCAAGCGGGGAGACAACACCGTCCGACTCGATGACGGATCGCTCGGCATCCTCCCCGAAGAGTGGCTCAACCAGTACGGCCTCCTCGCCGGCCTGGGAGTGACACAGGAGGATCACCTCCGCTTTTCCATGACCCAGGTGGGGCTGCTCGATGCCCTGCTCGAAACAGAAGAATTCGTCGACGTCGACGCCCGGTTTGAGGAGGTCCGGGCGAAACTCAGGCACTTTCAAGGCGTCACTCCCGCCCACGAACCGGAAGGCTTCAAAGGGAGCCTGAGGCCCTACCAGCAGGAAGGGCTCGGCTGGCTCCAGTTCCTCCAGGACTTTCACTTCGGCGGCTGCCTCGCCGACGACATGGGTCTCGGAAAGACCGTCCAGCTCCTGGCAATGCTCCAGGAGCGGCGGAACATCCGCGGCGAACGCCGGCCCTCGATCATCGTCGTCCCCAAGTCGCTGATGTTCAACTGGGTGCACGAGATCGAGCGGTTCACGCCCGACCTGAGGCATGTCGAGTACAGCGGCCTCGAGCGGGCTCACCTGCGCGATGACCTGACGACGTACGACATCATCCTGACGACGTACGGCACCCTGCGGCGCGATATCATGCCGCTCAAGGACATCCAGTTCGACTACGCCGTTCTTGACGAAGCCCAGACGATCAAGAACTCGACCTCGCAGGTCGCCAAGGCGTGCCGGCTGCTCAAGGCCGAGCACCGCATCGCCCTCTCCGGTACGCCGATCGAGAACCATCTCGGTGACCTGTGGTCGATCTTCGAGTTCCTGAATCCCGGGATGCTCGGTCGCAGCTCGGCCTTCAAGGTCAACTCGGCCGACGGACAGGACGCCGAATCGCGGCGGATCCTCGCGCGGGGCCTGCGTCCATTCGTTCTTCGCCGCACGAAGCGCGAAGTCGCCGCGGACCTGCCCGAAAAGTTCGAGGAGACGATCTACTGCCAGATGGGGAAGCGGCAGCGGGCGCTCTACAACGAGCTCCGCGACCACTACCGCGAGTCGCTGCTCGGGATGGTGCGCGAGCAGGGGATGAACAAGACCCGCATGCATGTCCTCGAGGCGCTCCTGCGTCTGCGGCAGGCGGCGTGTCACCCGGCCCTGCTCGATCGCGAGACCCGCGAAGAGCCGTTCGCCAAGCTCGATGTGCTCATTCCTCACCTCGAGGAGCTGATCGAGGAAGGGCACAAGTCGCTCGTCTTCTCGCAGTTCACGAGCATGCTGTCGATCGTCAAGGAACTGCTCGACAAGAAGGGGATCAAGTACGTCTACCTCGACGGCAAGACCCGCGCCCGCAAGGACATCGTGGAGGAGTTCCAGTCGAGCGAGGACGTCAAGGTGTTCCTCATCAGCCTCAAGGCAGGGGGCCTCGGTCTCAACCTGACCGCCGCGGAGTACGTCTTCCTGCTCGACCCCTGGTGGAACCCCGCGGTCGAAGCGCAGGCGATCGACCGGGCGCACCGTGTCGGACAGACGCGGCAGGTGTTCGCGTATCGCCTGATCTGCAGCGACACGGTCGAGGAGAAGATCCTCGAGCTGCAGGGGCAGAAGCGTGAACTCGCCGACGCGATCCTGGAAGCGGATGGCTCGCTGATGCAGGACCTGACGGCGGACGACCTCGAGAAGCTGCTGTCGTAGCGGCCTTCCCGGCTCCGTCGAGCGATCCCCCGGGAGCGCTCGGATTTCCCCCATGGGATGTGTGTGAGCCCCTTGAAGCCGCAGCGGTGCGACCTGCGAG
>JAEYWB010000502.1 GCA_023429275.1 Planctomycetota bacterium | reverse complement strand
GATGAGCTGAGTCGGGAACAACATCGATCGGCATGAGGCGGACATTCGCGGCGATGTGGCTCAGTCCATATCCCTCGGCGTCGAACAGTTCGGTCATCTGCGGATTGACTCTGAGGAGATCCGAAGCACGCCAGAAGGATCAGTGCGAAGAGGAGGCGGCAGCTCACGGAAACACCTCGGACCGCGAGGAGGCCTTCGCCTGTGAGACTTCGTCGGCGATTGAGCGTCAGGAAGCGAACGGCTCTTCTTACGCCGTCTCGCGGCGGAGTGCGAATGAATTCCCGGTTTGCGAGCCCGTCACCTCGAGTCAGCGGAAGGAGGCGTATCCAAAGACCGCCGCAATCACCGCGAAAACGACTGTCAGGCCGTGGTATCCGGCGCGCAGCGTCCATCGAGTCAGGAGCGCCTCGGGGTGGAACAGCACGAACTGCAGAGCAAGTCGCGCTCCCCAGAAGAGGGTGATGAAGCCACAGACTGCGCGTGCGAGCGGCGTGTCGGCCGCCAGATCCGGTGCTGCGATGAGGGCGATGCTCCCCAGGCCGATGATCGTCAGGACGATGAATCCACCGTGAACCCAAACGAGCTGGCGAGTGACGATCGACAGCGGCCGAAGCTCGCGGCGCCAGTCGAGAACCTGGGGGACGAGAGCACTTGCGATCAGGATCCCGAAGTGAAGGCCGCCGGCGAGGCGGATGAACAGAATGAGGGAGTCAGTCTCCATGGCCGGCTCCCAGTGCTTCGAGGAAGGGGAGGATGACGACCCGCAGGAACGGTGGATGAAACAGCCATCCGGCGGGACCGAGAATGAAGAGTGCCGTCAGGCCCCAGCCCGCGCCGCCGCGGTCAAGTCCGAACCGGCGAGCGATCGTCGATCGCTGAACCACGACGCCGAGAAACTGGAGCCCGAAGTAGAGGGTGGGAAGTCCGTATCCCGCCCCCGCGGGAACGGAGATGCCGAGATCGTGGATGATGCCGGAGAACAGGAAGACAAGCGCCATCGCGGCCATCGGCCCGACCCGGCGGAGGGCGGGGCGAAAGACCCACACGTGTGCGAAGTCGCGGAAGGCGCGGTTCCAGCGTCGTCCCCAGAACTCTTCGAGCGAGGTCGCCCGAAGCGGGGCATCCATGATTCGCTCGACCCCGACACCGGCCCGTTTCCAGAGCCAGTGGAGGAGTCGGAAGAAACCGAAGTGCAGCACCAGCGACAGGCCGATCAGCCCGACCCAGCCCCGAACGAGCGTCCCGGCAGAGGCGATCAAAGGACTGATTCCCCAGAGGAGCAGGACCCCGATCAGCAGTTCGACGATCGCCGGAAGGAGCGCCTCGAAGCCCGGCCGCATATCCGCAGGCGTCGCGGCGCAACGGAACGGGCGCGGGTCGAGTCCGGGCCAGCCGAACAGGTAGCCGCCCGTCCGTGACCACGAGAATCCTGGTTCGGACAGGATCGAAATCGCCTTGAGGCAGCCGAAGAGCGTGAAGCAGATGATCCACATCAACTGCCACCCGGGGCGCAGGCTCGAGACGCCGGTCAACATGGTCGAATCTCCTCTGTGATCCGACCCGCCCTCTTCGCAGGCTCATTAACGCGGATTTGGCGATCCGCGCAGCAACTTTTCCAGTGCAACCGGAGCCCGCCTCACTTCGTAGCACGACCTTTCAGGCACCCTTCAGGCCGTCCGAGCGTTGCCGAGCCAACCCATCCGGCTTGAATCGTTGCCAGGGCTCTCACGTCGCGGCTGCGACGATTCCACCCCAGTCGGTCGAAGCGATTCGTGGCTTCCACTGCGGCGCCACGAAGATCCGGACCCGCTTGACGTACTCGTCGAACTGTGTCCGGGCCAGGGCATCGACGACCGGCGAGACGATCCGCAACGGACGGTAGACGTTTTCTTTCGGAAAGTAGACGTCGATCGCCATCTCGATCTCGCGGTGCGGCGGGGGGGCATCGATCAGGACGTCCGTCGGGTGAACCGTCTCGCCCCACGCGGCGCTCAGCCGTTCGGCCACCGCGCAAGAGAGCGTCACGAGGTCGCTGAACGGCCGGCGGGCGATTCGCTGGTAGACCTCTTCCGACTGGTAGTGGCTGAATTCGGCGGCCCGTTTGTAGATCTGTCGCCGCGATCCGAAGATCCCGTCGAACAGCGGCGCGACGGGGCGTCCCTTCGTCATCTGGCAGAGCTGATCGATCATCCGCTCTTCGGTCATCCCCAGCAGCGCCGCCAGGTCGAGCTCCCGATAGATCTCGTAGAAGCCGCGCGCGAACATGCTCGTCGCCGCCCGGACCGCGTGATGCCAGTAGACCTCGCTGAACATGACGTACCGGGCGAAGACCATCAGCTCGGCCGCGGTTTTTCCCTTGGAGGTGATGGCGAGACCGTCCCCCCGCTCGTTGAGAACGAGCGACTGGATGAGCCGCTGTTTGTCGAAGTTCCGGCCGTAGGGGACGCCGCAGTGGTGGCTGTCACGGTCGAGGTAATCCATCTTGTCGATGTCGATCGGACCGGACAGGATCGATCTCAGGAGGCGGAGCGACGGCGACTCGGTCCGCTTCGTCAGGACATCGAGGACCTCCTCAGGCTCGATTCCCCACTCCTGCCGGAGGACCGCCGCGAGTTCTCCCTGCGGATCGAGGAA
>JAEYWB010000508.1 GCA_023429275.1 Planctomycetota bacterium | reverse complement strand
GCAACAGATTCGTTGCGCTCCGCGGTTGATTTCCTTGCAACAGCGATCGTAAGTGGACCGCAGCAAGTCCAGACAGGCCGGATACCCTCGTGGGATGCCGTCTGTTTGTCCTTCGGCGAGATCCGCCGCTCTTCGTCCCTTGGCCGGAGCCACCCGGGAGGTGCGATCCTCGACTCATGCTCCGATCTGAACGGCTATCGGTTCTCCTGGCTCTGTCCGTTTGAGCCCCCCCGCCCCATGCGTTTCACAAGGTTTCGCAGGGACCGCGCGTGGACGTGACCAGCCCCTTCAGCTTGCAGATTCCTGTCGCTATCCTGCGGCGAAATGGTGATTGTGGACCGGCGAAATGAGTGTGCATTCGCGGAAACCGACAAATGGGTGTCATGGAGACTCCGACTCAACCTGCGCCGGTGAAAACGACGAGCACTCCCTCAAAGGGCCGGATGTGGCTGATTGGAATCTTTGCGGTGCTCTCGGGTGTCTTCTGCGGGCTCGGGACGTTCACGTTCGGCTATGGACGTGGGGCCAGCTACCTCAGCAATAACCCGGATACCTGCATCAACTGCCACGTGATGCAGGGGCATTACGACGCCTGGGAGAAGTCGAGCCACGCTCGTGTCGCCGTCTGCAACGACTGCCACCTCCCGCATACTCTCATTGGGAAGTACGTCACGAAGGCTGACAACGGGTTTCTTCATTCGCTCGCCTTCACTCTGCAGAACTTCCACGAGCCGATCGTCATCAAGCCACGGAACCATCGGGTCACCCAGGGAACCTGCATCGATTGTCACCAGGATTTCGTCCACGACATCACGGCGGTGAACTGGCCCCAGGGCTCACTCGACTGCGTCCACTGCCACCGCGACGTCGGCCATGCCCTTCGCTGAGGTCGGGCAACAACAAGAAGGAGCATCATGTCTGCTACGAGTCCGACCCCCGGCCCTGCCGAACCGGTCAGCCGATTCCGGTCGCGATGGTGGATCGCCGCGCTGTTTCTCGGAGGGGCGGTTGCGACGTTTGGCCTCACCGCGCTCCTCGTGACGATTTTCGAACACCGCCAGGAAGCACGGACTCCATTCGTCCGGGTCGTCGAGGTCGATGAGGTCAGCACCGACCCGGTCATCTGGGGGATGAACTGGCCGAACCAGTTCGACGGATACCGCCGCACCGTGGACGATTCCGAGACGGAGTACGGCGGGTCGAGCGCCATGCCGGCGAGCAAGCTCGAGGCGCAGCCGTGGCTCAAGCGGCTTTACTCCGGCTACGCCTTCAGCCTCGATTATCGTGAAGCCCGCGGTCATGCCTACATGCTGTACGACCAGGAGGTGACGGAACGGGTCACCAAGCGGCCGCAGGGCGGTGCGTGCCTGCATTGCCACGCTGCCGTCATTCCGACCTACCGCCGAATCGGACTCGAGGCCCTGGGGCAGCCGGCGGACGAAAAGTCCCTCGCGTCGGCCTTCAACTGGCCGGCGGTCATGCGCGGCTTCGAAGAAGTCAGCAAGATGACCTACGCAGAGGCTCACGCCGAGCTGCTGAAGACCCCGGATGGAAGCCCGGGAAAGTCGAATCCGCTCTTCCCCGGCGGAGCCGCGCCGGCGATCGACCCGGCCGTCGCCGGCGGAAAGCCAGGACCATCCGCAGACGCGCACGCCTCCCCTCACGTCGGGGACGCCCACCCGGTCAGCTGCATCGACTGCCACGAACCGTCGAGCACGCAGATCCGCGTGACCCGGCCCGGGTTCATCCGCGGTATCGCCGCGCTGGCGGAGAGCGACGACCCCGTCCCTCATCTCCCCAGCATCCAGCGCTGGCGGGAGGGGCCGCGGCGGGCTCCTTACGATCCGAACGTCGACGCCTCCCGGCAGGAGCTCAGGAGCTTCGTCTGCGGACAGTGCCACGTCGAGTACTACTGCGCGTCGAAAGAGACGCTGTTCTTCCCCTGGGCCAATGGGCTCAAGGTCGAACAGATCGAGAAGACCTATGATGAGCACAAGTTTCCGGACGGCTCGGACTTCTACGACTTCGAACACGGCGAGACCGGTGCCCACGTCTACAAGGCCCAGCATCCCGAGTTCGAGCTGTGGAACCAGGGAGTGCACGCCCGCAGCGGCGTGAGCTGCTCCGACTGCCACATGCCGTTCGAACGCCGCGGGGCGACGAAAGTCAGCAGCCACTGGGTTCGAAGCCCACTCCTTAACCTGAACAAATCCTGCCAGGTCTGCCACAACGTGCCGGAGAGCGAGCTGCTCGACAAGGTGCGGACGATTCAGTCCCGGACCTCTCATCTCCTGGAACGCTCCGCCGGTGCGATGACCGAGATGCTCGACGCCATTCGGGAAGCCCAGGCGGCGGGGGCGAAAGAGGAAGACCTGAAACCGATCTACACCCTGCAGCGCCAGGCGATGTGGCGGCTCGACTTCATCAGCAGCGAGAACTCGCTCGGCTTTCACGCGGACCAGGAAGCGGCGCGGATCCTCGCGGAATCGATCGACTTCAGCCGCCAGGCCCAGGTGAAGGCGCTTCGCCTCCGGACACCCCAGGCGCCGCAGAATGAGAGACCGACTCGACCGGTCGAGGGTGTCACGCCAAACGGTCAGACGCCGTCTCCGACCGATGACAAGCGTGAGGAAGCGCCGGGGAAGTAGAC
>JAEYWB010000499.1 GCA_023429275.1 Planctomycetota bacterium | reverse complement strand
CGGAAGCGAGATCACCCACAGGATCGCCCCCTGGAGCAGAAAGACGATGTAGAGACTCTGCCACCAGAACGCCCCGCCGCGCGCGTCCCGCATCGCACCGTAGCGTCGGTCTTCCCCCTCGCCCCATTTCCGCCAGAACAGATAGAGAGCGAGCCGCGTCCCCCAGAGCGTGGCCAGGACCGGAAGGAGCCATCTTGTCCCCCGGGCCGCTTCGCCCGAGAGAAGGAATGTCGTCCAGGCAACGAGGACGAACTCGAGCCCCCATGCGATGTCGACGATGCTGACGTCCCTGAGCCGGACGCTGAGTCCCCAGAGTGCCAGCATCGCGATCAGAATCGCGCCGGCATTCACGGCGAGGATCGTCCCCATGCTGTTCAGTCCTTTTTGAACAGGTAATGGGACACCCACCACTCCCGGCCGCCGCGGTAGCCGAAGAGCTCTGCGCAGGCCATGAAGAAAATTCGCCATCGCTGCAGCCAGATCTCCTCTTCGGCTGCGGGATAGACGGACCTCAGGATGGGGAGGACCGCATCGCGCCGCTCGTCACAGAGCCGGAGCCACGCCTCGCAGGTCTTCTGGTAATGAACTCCGCTCCACCGCCACTGGTCCTGCAGCCTGAAGTGGGCCTGGTAGTGCAGCAGCAGGGAGTCGCTGGGCATCATCCCTCCTTCAAAGAAGTGCCGCGTCATCCAGTCCTGCGGCCCCTGGTCTTCGAACAGATAGGGGAGCGAGCGGTGACAGAAGATGTGGACGAACAGCTTTCCCCCGGGGACAAGCCAGGTGGCGATCCGCCGCATCAGTTCGGCGTGGTTCCGCATGTGTTCGAACATCTCGACCGAGACGACCCGGTCGTACCGCATCGCCGGCTCGAACGCGTTCATGTCGGCCGTGACGACATCGAGGTTCGTCAGCCCTCTCTGTTCGGCCTGCGCCAGGATGAACGTCCGCTGGCCGGACGAGTTCGAGGCCGCGGTAATCCGGCTCGCCGGGTAGTTCTCCGCCATCCAGAGGCTGAGTGATCCCCACCCGCAGCCGAGTTCGAGGATCGTCTGGCCGTTCGCGAGGCCGGCTCGTTCGCAGGGCTGCCGCAGGGCAGAGACTTCCGCCTCTTCGAGATCCCGGACCGCTGGCCCCCAGTGACAGCAGCTGTACTTCAGACGCGGGCCGAGGACCTGCCGGAAGAACCCGGTCGGGACCTCGTAGTGCTGCTGGTTGGCCCGGTCGGTCGCCACCGCGACGGGTGACCTCCGACAGGCATCGACGAACGCGCGAGTCCGTTCCTGGGACTCCTCCCCCTCGATGGCGGCCGCTTCATCGGCGCGCCCGGAAAGCATCTGGCGGATACCGAACCGGATGACCGCGTCCGGCAGCCGCCCTCGTTCGGCGGCGGTCAGGATCGTCGAGAAGAGTGGAAGGACCATCGCTCACCACCTGGAGACGGGGACGTTGCCTCCCCTGGCTTGTTATCGAGACGTGTCGTGCCGAAGTGGGCCCTCAGTGACGGGCCTTCTCCCACAGGAACTGACCGACGCTGATGACCCGTTCTTCGAACGCCGCCTCGCAGTAACAGAAGTAGTACTCCCACGTCCGGAGGAAACGTTCGTCGAATCCAAGCTGTTCCACTTCGTTGCGGCGTGAGAACAGCCGTGTTCGCCAGTCGCGGAGCGTGCGGGCGTAGCTGTCGGGAAAGGTCTGGGCGGATTCGAGCTGAAGCCGTGTTCTTTCGGTCGCGGCCTGCATCGCGCCGACAGACGGCAGATGGCCCCCCGGAAAGATGTAGCGCTGGATGAAGTCGACCCCGCCGACGTAGTCCGCGTACCGGTAGTCCGGCATCGTGATCGCCTGCACCAGAAGTTTCCCGCCCGGCTTCAGCAGGCGGTCACAGGCTGCGAAGTACGCCGGCAATTGACGGTGCCCCACCGCCTCGATCATCTCGATCGACACGACCTTGCCGAACTGGCCGGTCAGGTCGCGGTAGTCCTCCCCGAGGAGGCGAATGCGGTCGCAGGCCGGAGAGGTCTCGAACCGCTCCCGCGCCAGATCGTGCTGCTTGCGCGAAATGGTGGTCGTCGTGACCCGGCAGCCGTAGTGTTCCGCCGCGTGGAGCGCCAGGCCTCCCCAGCCGGTCCCGATCTCGAGCAGGTCATCCCCCGGCCGGAGGTCGAGGAGACGGCAGACGCGGTCGAGCTTTTCGACGGAGGCCTGTTCGAGCGTGCGGGCCTCCTCCGTGTAGATCGCCGACGAATACATCAGTGTCGGATCGAGGAACAGGCGGAAGAACTCGTTCCCGAGGTCATAGTGCGCGGCGATGTTCTCTCTCGCCCGGGCCCGGTTCTCCGGCCGGACGATCCTGGCCGCCCCCTGGATGATCGCCAGGAGAGCCCGCCGTGCCGGCGAGGTGAGACCGGTCAGTGTCGACAGGTTCCGGCAGAGAATCCGGATGAGGTCGGTGAGCCGGTCGGTGCTCCAGCCCCCGTCGATGTAGGACCGCGCCGCTCCCAGGTCGCCGTCGCTGCAGAGTTCCGTCCAGAAATTCGGATCGTGAATGCGGACCTCTGCCGACAGGCCGTCCCCCGCCGGCTCTCCCAGTTCGTAAGTCCGTTCGCCGTAGCGTGCATGAATCCGGCCATGCCGCAGACCGGCGAGCGCCTGGATCGCCTGCAACTCGTACCAGCCGGGACGGGCGGAACGAACCGGATACATTGCCGTGAATGGGCGAGAGGGTGCGGAA
>JAEYWB010000496.1 GCA_023429275.1 Planctomycetota bacterium | reverse complement strand
TTGATCCAGACGACGATCGAGCCGCAGAGCTGGCAGAACGAAGCGGACCCCAAGGCCGAGCACTGGATCCGCCGCGTGCGGGTCGACGGGCAGATGCCTCAGCTCCCCACAGGAGCCGGAGGGATGGGAGGGTTGATGGGTGGCGCAGGAGGCCTCGGGGGAGGCGGCTTCGGGGGCGGAATGGGTGGAGGAGGTGGTGGCGGCCTGTTCCAGATGGGGGGCGGACCGGCACCGGATCAGCTGCTGCCGAATCAGCCCGTGAAGGCGACCGTCCTGCTGATCCGCCACACGCGAGCGACGCATCGGCGGATCGATGCCCTGCTGCACGCCATCCGGACGACCGCCTCCTCAGGCCATCTGGCCAGCGGGGCGGCACTGCTCGATCCGGTGATCACGTACGGAGTCGAAGTGGAACTGCCGTAGGCCGCAGGAGGGTTTGGCGGGGTGAGTCCGAATGCGATAGTGTCCCGGTCCCCCCGACCTCCCACCTGACCGGCAGGCACTTTTGCCGGACACCTCCGACGGACTATGGACTCCTCTTCCTTCGACTGCTTCGACCTCGAACGGACCGTCCGCGAGATCGCCGATCAGCTGCAGGTCCGGCCTGCACAGGTCCGGGCCGTCGTCGATCTGCTCGATGCCGGCAACACGATCCCCTTCATCGCCCGCTACCGCAAAGAGGCGACGCAGGGACTCGACGAGAACGCTCTTCGGAGCATCGAGGACGCGCTCGAACGGGCTCGCGAACTGGCGCAGCGGAAGTCGACCATCCTCAAGTCGATCGACCAGCAGGGACAGCTCACGCCGGAGCTCCGTCGGCAGATCGAGGCCTGCACCGATCGGCAGACGCTCGAAGACCTCTATCTTCCGTACAAACCGAAGCGGAAGACCCGGGCCTCCGTCGCGCGCGAACGAGGGCTGCAGCCGCTCGCCGATCTCCTTCTCAAGCAGGTGCCGCTCCGGCGGTCGAGAACCGAAATCCTGCGGCCGTTTGTCGATCCCGCGAGAGAAGTCCCGGACGAGGCGGCGGCGCTCCAGGGAGCATGCGACATCGTCGCCGAGGCGTGGGCGGAAGACGCTGGTGTTCGTGGAGCACTCTTCGATCAGGCGCGCGAGTTTGGCCGCGTCGCCTCGCAGGTCAAGCGGGGGAAGCAGGAAGAGGCCCGCAAGTTCGAGATGTATTTCGACTACCGCGAGCCGGTGAAGCGGATCCCCTCGCACCGCCTCCTCGCGATGCAGCGGGGCGAGGCGGAGGGCTTTCTCAAGGTCGGCCTGCAGATGGAGGACGACGTGGTCGTCCGGCAGTTGACCGGGCGGCTCGTGAGGAACCCGCAGTTCGAGTTCCACCGGGAGCTCGTGGCGACCGTCCAGGACTGCTACGAGCGGCTGCTGCTGCCGGCGGCGGAGTCGGCGGTGATGCAACAACTCAAGGAGCGGGCCGACGACGAGGCGATCCGCGTCTTCGGCAAGAACCTGCGGGAGCTGCTGCTCGCCCCGCCGGCCGGACCGCAGGTGACGCTCGGAATCGACCCCGGCTTTCGCACCGGCTGCAAGCTGGCGGTCGTCGATGGCACCGGCAAATACCTGTTCAGCACGGCGATCTACCCGACGCCGCCGCGAAGCGACGTCGAGGGGGCGGCGAAGACCCTCCGTGAGCTGATCGAACGGTTCGGCGTGACGCTCGTCGCGATCGGCAACGGAACGGCCTCGCGGGAGACCGACGCTTTCGTCGGCCCGGTCCTCAAGTCGCTCGGGCGACCGGTCACGAAAGTCCTCGTGAGCGAGTCGGGAGCCTCGATCTATTCGGCGAGCGAACTGGCGGGACAGGAGTACCCCGCCCTCGACGTCACCGTTCGAGGGGCGATCAGCATCGCCCCTCGCCTGCAGGACCCTCTGGCCGAACTGGTCAAGATCGACCCCAAGTCGATCGGCGTCGGCCAGTACCAGCACGACGTCAACCAGACCGCCCTTCGCAAGTGTCTCGACCGGGAAGTCGAGTCGTGCGTGAACTCGGTCGGCGTCGACGTGAACCTCGCGAGTGCGCCGCTCCTGTCGCATGTGGCGGGGATCGGCCCGGCTCTGGCAGCAAGGATCGTCGAATATCGGGACGCCAACGGCCGGTTCGAGAGCCGCCAGGAACTCCTGGAGGTCCCGAAGCTCGGCAAGAAGGCATTCGAACAGGCGGCAGGCTTCCTGAGAATCCGCGAAGGACGGGAGCCGCTCGACAACTCGGCGGTCCATCCGGAGAGCTACTTCGTCGTCCGGAAGATGGCGAAGCGGCTCGGGCTCGGCGTCGGAGACCTCGTTGGCAACGGAGCCGCGGTCAACGGGCTCAAGGCGGAGGAGTTCGTCGACGACAAGGTCGGCCTGATGACCGTGCAGGACATCCTCGAAGAACTCGCAAAGCCCGGCCGGGACCCCCGCAAGGCGTTCAAGGCGGCCGCCTTTGACGAAGGCGTGCAGGCCATCGAAGACCTGCGGCCCGGCATGATCCTGGAGGGTGTCGTCACGAATGTCACGCACTTCGGAGCGTTCGTCGACCTCGGCGTCCACCAGGACGGCCTGATTCACATCTCCCAGCTCTCGCGCGAGTATGTGCAGAACCCGGCGGACGTCGTAGGGGTCGGCGACATCGTGCGCGTGAAAGTCCTCGAGGTCGACATCGAGCGGAAACGGATCGCGCTTTCGAAGAAGGAGGTCTCGCCAGGCTGAGCGGGTTGGGGTCACACAACGCCGTTGACCTTCGGCAGAGAGGCGTTTGAAAGAAGCGTCGCTACGGCCTGCGCTGGCGGCGTCGTTTAAAGCGCTGGCGTCGATTCAAGGCACCCGGTGGCCGACATGCTCGGGCCGAATCTCGGGTTGCCGTAGGGCGAGCATCGAGCCGGGAGGTTCAATCCTTGTCGATCGACCGACAGGCCTGGCGTTCAGAAATGGCTCCCCAGCCGCAGGGTTGCCCGACTGCTCCAGCGGGCTCTGTGCGACTGATCTTGACCCGTTTGCCACCAAACACTTACGAATTCCCCCGTTTTGACCGCGACGGGACACGACAAGGACGTCTCCATGACCCCGACGGAACAGCGGCAGCGCGATGCGCTCCAGACGCTTCTGACTCACCTGGCGGAAAAGCTCCAGGCCGCTGTCTCGATCCGCCTGTGGGATGGCACGGTCGTTCCCCTCGGCGACAAGGCCGATCACGAGCTCTGCATCTCGATCAAGAGCCCCGGCGTCGTCGCGTCGCTTCTCCGCCGCCCGACCCCCGACAACCTGCTGCGGCACTACGCCCGCAAGCACATCGACTTCCACGGCGCAGATGTCCACACCTTCCTGACGAAGATGCGGACGAAGAACTCCCGCAACCGCACCAAGAAGGTCAGCAAGGGTGTCGTCTTCAAGTCGGTCCTCCCGTTCCTGTTCGCGAAGGGGGAATCGACCGAGATCAGCCACGGCTTCCAGGGGGACGAGACCGGTCTCACGCGGAAGCAGGCCGACAACAAGGACTTCATCCAGTTCCACTACGACGTCAGCAACGACTTCTACAAGCTGTTTCTCGACCCGGAGATGGTCTACAGCTGCGCCTACTTCAAGGACTGGAACAACACGCTCGAGCAGGCCCAGCAGGACAAGCTCGACATGATCTGCCGCAAGCTGCGGCTTCAGCCGGGCGAGCGGTTCCTCGACATCGGCTGCGGCTGGGGCGGACTCATCTGCCACGCCGCGAAGCACTACGGCGTGCAGGCTCACGGCATCACGCTGGCCGAAGAACAGCTCAAGTACACGCAGGCCAAGATCGAACGCGAAGGTCTGACAGGCAAGGTGACGGCCGAGATCCGGGACTACGCCCACCTCGACCGGCAGTTCGACAAGATCGCCAGCATCGGCATGGTCGAGCATGTCGGCATCGACAACATGCAGCTCTACATGGATACGGTCAGCAAGCTGCTGCCGGACCGCGGGATGTTCCTCTGCCACGGCATCACCCGCCGGGCCAAGCGGACGCAGAAGCATTTCCGCAAGATGTCTCCCGAGAAGCGGCTCCTCGCCAAGTACATCTTCCCGGGGGGAGAGCTCGACCATCTCGGCCACATGATCGAGAAGATGGAAGCGGCGGGCTTCGAGGTCCACGACGTCGAAGGCTGGCGCGACCACTACGCGATGACCTGCAAGCACTGGGCGCAGCGGCTCGAAGCCCGCAAGGACGAGGCGATCAGGTTCATCGGCGAGGAGCGCTACCGCATCTGGCTGCTCTATCTCGCCGGAGTCGGCCTGACCCTCGGCGACGGCTCGGCCTGCATCTTCCAGACGGTCGGAACCCGGCACGCCTCCCGCGGCCACTCGACGATGCCGTCGACGAGAGAGCATCTCTACCAGCCACGCGCGGCCGAACGCCGGGCGGCATAGCGGAAGTCGAACTCCTCCGGCGGTAGACCGTATCGCCGCGACGCGGCAAGCGGATCCGAAGTTGCCAACTGCGGGAATCTGTCTCGTGGCCACAAGGTCAAAGAGCACACAGCGACCCTCTGTCGCAGATTTCTGTCACGACCGAACGGCCTGGTGTTCTGAAATGGCTCCTGGGCCGCGCTCCGCTGGCGTCGCGGCTGAACAGATCGTCGTGGCAGACTCGCTCCGGCCGAGAAGCGCGGCCCCCCGTTCTGGGAATGATTGCGGGGCGATTTCGAGTATCGTGCGAGGACGCTCGTTCCAAGGAGATCCTCGCTGATGTTCATCGATTGCCCGTCCGTCCCCCTGTTGTCCACTCGGTCCTTGATCCGAAGCGCGCTTCGAGCTGCGCTCGGACTGGCCTTGGTATTCACCGGAGCCGGCCTCGCGCTTGGTGAGGGGGTCCCTCTCCAGGTCGGGATCGCCCAGGTCGAGATCACGCCGCCGCTCGGGTTTCCGATGGCGGGCTACTATCACGAGCGGCTTGCCACCGCGACGCACGACCCCCTCTGGGCGAAGGCAGTCGTCTTTCGCCAGGGGGCTGTCTCGGCGGCGTGGGTCTCCTGTGACCTGACCGGGGTCGCGGTCGACCTCTCGACGGAGGTCCGCCGCCGCGCGTCGGAGAAGACCGGCATCCCTTATGACAACATCGTCGTCTCGGCGACGCATTCGCATACGGCTCCCGACTACTACCGGTCGCTCTACAAGTTCCTCGGCCCCGCGAACGAACTCGTCACCGAGACCGACAAGTCGAGAGCTGCCTACGCCGGGCAGATGATCGACCGGATCGCTCAGGCGGTGATCGATGCCAGTCGGGCCGCCGCTCCCGCGGATCTCCTCAGCGGTTCGGCCCGGCAGGAGACACCGGTTTCGTTCTCGCGGCGTTTCGTCATGCGGGACGGCTCCGTTCAGACCTGGGTTGGCCTGAAGCATCCGCAGGCGGTTCGCGTGGCGAATCCGATCGATCCCGAAATCGGCCTCCTCCAGGTCCGCCGTTCCGAAGGGGGGGCGACGACCGGGCTCCTCAGCAACTTCGCCCTGCATCTCGACACGGTCGGGGGGCTGGAGTGGAGCGCCGACTACCCGCATGCCATCGAGCAGGCGGTGCGGAAAGGTCTCGGCAAGGATGTCGTCTCGCTCTTCGGCACGGGATGCTGTGGCGATATCAACCATGCCGATCCGACGGGAGCGACGCGGCGCAAGAGCGACCAGATCGGCGAGGCGCTCGGCGCGACGATCGTCGCCCGGCTCCCTGAACTCACGGCGGTCGCCGGCACGCAGCTGCAGGCCCGGACCCGCACGGTTCCGCTGCGGCTCAAGCCGGTGACACCGGCCGAAACGGTGGAGAGCCTCGAACTGGTCCGCAAAGCCCAGGCGGGCGAGAAGGTCGAGTTCATGAAGCACGTCGTCGCTTATCGGGCGCTCGTGCTGGACCGGCTGCGCAACAAGGAGCCGTCGGTGAAAGCCGACGACGTCGTTTCGTTCGGGATGTCGCGACGCTGGGATGGCATCGGAGAGACGATTCCGGCAGAGGTCAGCGTCTTCACGGTCGGCAGCGACGTCGCGATCGTCTTCCTTCCTGGAGAGGTCTTTGTGGAGCTCGGCCTGGCCATCAAGCAGGCCTCTCCCTTCCGGACGACGCTGGTGGTCGAGCTGTCGCAGATCGTCGAGACGGTTTACATCCCGACCCGCGTCGGCTCTGTCGGCGGGGGGTATGAATCGGCGAACTCGTTCGTCGAGCCGGGGTCTGGGGAACGGCTCGTGGAAGCGGCGGTCAGCCTGCTTCGGGAATCGGCGACGCAGGTCTCCGGACAAAAGTAGCCATCCTGCTCCGCAGATGAGCGAGCGATCGCCGGCTGCCCAAAAGGTCGGAGGCGTGGTCACACATGACGCAGGCACCCGCTTCTCAGGAGCGCGAGGGGGACGGTCGACCCCGTTTCCCCGGGAAAACCCGCATGTTAACCACTCCTGCCAGCGGTCAGTGTAAATTTGTCCACTTTGCAGTTGAGCAGCCCTTCCGGGGCGGGTACCATCCTCTCCGGCCCTGAAGGATCTTCCGGGCCGGTGCTTGGAGGCGGACCCTGGATCGGCTGCATTGTCTTTTCGTGCGCTCATGCCCACTGATTCGCTCATCATCGACTGGCGGACGAATCCTCGCTTTTGCCGTGGGCTGGCCTTTCTCCGTGCGCACGCTGTGATGCTCCGCGTCCGACAGCGGTGGCCGATCGTCAGGTAGTCCGACGCTTCGGCTGAGGCCGATCGCAACCTGTGAATCAGGGGGGCGATGCGCGCCGTGAGCGGTGTTAAACCTTGTACGAAATGGGCCTGTACACCGGCGGTCGAGCGACGGATCTCTAACCCGTTGCGCCAGCAATCTGTCGCTTCGGTTCATCCACTCCGCGCGGAGTCCTGTCCCGATCAGCAAAGAGTCAGCAGCGCAAAGTGCAATAGCAAAACATGTTCGGAATCAGAACGGCTGGCCAGGCGCCGGAAATGAAGTGAGCCGCAGGGGATGGTGCCCCCTGCGGCTCGCGGGATGTGTCAACCTCTCTTGTGGAAAAGGTGTTCACACGTGAAAAACAGTACAGGTCCTGAAGGGCCGCGTCAACGAAATTGCTTTGAGAAAATGGCAAATGACCACGAACGGATCCGTGTCGCCTTCGAGAAGTTCCTCGAGTTCCTCCGGACGGACAACCGCTCGAAGAATGAGTCCGAGACGATCTCCTGGCTGATCCACCACATGCAGACCGCTCCATCGCTCCCGAGCCTCTCCGAGGTCTCCCGCCTGACAGGCGTGCCGCGTCGCCAGCTCAGTGCCGACCGCTGGCCGCGGTTTCGCAGGACTTACGACCAGCTCGCCGGCCTCGAACGGGGAGTCGACAAGTCCCGGATGGTGAATGCCTACGACGATCGGGAGGAGGAATAGGTTCTACAGCCCGAAGGCCATTCGTTCTTCCAGCGAGGTCCAACCGGCCTGGTTGCCACCGGCCCTTCATGACCGTCCGGCCCGAAAGGCCAGCCGTTCCGGCCATGGTCTGAACGGCCGGCCCTTCAGGCCTGCACGCTCTCTTCGGCGGCAGACCCGGCCCGCTGGACCGGGCTGGAAGAACTGGTGGCCCCTTTGGCCGGAGGAGGTCGGTCCTGCACTGACTGCGGTGAGCTTCGCGGTTCGCTTCACTGCAGGCGACGCAACAACTCCTCCGCGGTGCCGACCGGCAGGTCACACGCGCCGCGGTGGCAGACGTAGACCTGCGGGGCGTCGCCGGGAATGCGGCCTCCCAGCAGGGGCGCGAGAGCAGTCGGCAGGGCCTCTTCCGTGAGGGTGTGTGGTCGCCGTGCGAGGAGAGCGTTCGGGAGGAATCGGCGATGCAGTTCTTGAAGGATCGCGTTGCCAGTCGCCGGGTCTGGGCCATCGACCAGAACGATCTCCGGCGACGGACCGAGATGGAAGTCGAGAGCCTGCAGCGCCTGGCCCGCAACGCGGGGATGCTGAGCGAGCATTCCGGAGAGGGAGACGAGCGTCTGGTATCCCGCTTCCTCGAGGTCGGCCCGGCCCGTCAGTCGACCGAGACGCAGCAGGCCCTGTGCGGCCATGCTGCTTCCGGAAGGAGTGGCGTTGTCCTGCGAGTCCTTCGTGCGCGTGATGAGCTGCTCGTGGTCGCTCGCCGTGTAGAAGAAGCCTCCATCATCCGGATCGCGGAACCGGGCCAGCATCTGTTCCGCCAGCTCGATGGCGGCGGTGAGCCATTTCGGTTCGAACGTCGCCTGCCAGAGATCGACCAGTCCGTCGACGAGGCAGGCGTAGTCGTCGAGGTACGCGGAGAACCGCGCCCGGCCATCCTTGTACGAGTGGAGAAGCCGCCCCGCGTCATCCCGCATCGTCGTCAGGATGAACCCGGCAGCGGAGGAGGCCGCGGCGAGGTAGCGGTCGTCTCCAAGAACCTGTGCACCGCGGCTCATGGCGGAGATCATCAGGCCGTTCCAGCTCGCGAGGACCTTGTCGTCACGGCCAGGCGGGACGCGCCTGGACCGAACCGCCAGCAGCTTCTCCCGCGCGACATCGAGGCGAACCTGAAGTGCTGCGGGATCGAGGCCGAGCATCGCCGCTGCCTCGGGAATCGGCTTCGGACGGTTGAGGATGTTGGTCTCTTCCCAGTTGCCGCGGGGGGTGACGTCGTAGCCGTCGCAGAAGACTCGCGCCTCCTCGGGACCGAGCGCCTCGACGATCTCGTCCTCCGTCCAGACGAAGAACTTTCCCTCGACTCCTTCGCTGTCGGCATCCTGCGTCGAGTAGAAGCCCCCTTCCGGCTGTGTCATCTCCCGCAGGACGTAGTCGAGCGTCTCGTGTGAAACCTTCTCGTAGAGCGCATCGCCGGTGATCTGGAACGCCTCGAGATACGCGGGGACCAGCAGGGCGTTGTCGTACAGCATCTTCTCGAAGTGCGGCACCAGCCAGCGGCGGTCGGTCGAGTACCGGTGAAAGCCTCCGCCGAGGTGATCGTAGATCCCGCCGAGGGCCATCTTGTCGAGCGCCAGCCGCGCGACGGCGAGGGCGTCGTCGTTCCCGAACCGCTTCCACGCCCGCAGCAGAAGGCGGATGTCCATCGGATGCGGAAACTTCGGAGCGTCGCCGAAGCCGCCGTGCGTTCGGTCGGCCGCGGCGATCATGTCCCGCGTCGCCTTCTGCAGGATCTCTTCGGTGAGAGGAGATTCCTCAAACGATGGAGAGGTGACCGAGCCGAGCGCTTCGACCAGTTCGGCGGCGCTGCGGGTGACGTCCTGTCGGCGATTGACCCAGTAGTCGTGCATCGTCAGCAGGATGTCGCGGAATCCCCGCATCCCCATCCGGTTCTCCGGCGGCCAGTAGGTCCCGCCGAAGAACGGTTCCCCTTCGGGCGTGAGAAAGACCGACATCGGCCAGCCGCCGTGTCGACTGATGAGCTGCACCGCCGCCATGTAGATCTGGTCGACATCGGGCCGATCTTCGCGGTCGACCTTCACGCAGACGAAGTGCTCGTTCATGACGGCGGCGATCGCTTCGTTCTCGAAGCTCTCCCGCTCCATGACGTGACACCAGTGGCAGGCGCTGTAGCCGACAGAGAGGAAGACCGGCTTATCTTCGAGCTTCGCCTTCAGGAAGGCCTCATCCCCCCAGGGATACCAGTCGACGGGGTTATGAGCGTGCTGAAGCAGGTAGGGAGATGTTTCCCTCGCGAGCCGGTTGGCGGGATGAGCGGAGGGCGACTGCGGCTGCATGGGAAGAATCTCCTCGGTGGCCGTGGCCGGGAGATTCTACGCTCTGTCGTCTTTCGCACTGCAAACGAACGCCCTTTCGCGGAGCGAAAGGGGACTTTCGAAGAGCGTACCTTGATGGCTCAGGCCGCGCCGCGTTTCGTCTTGCCGATGAGGATGTCCCGGACGATCCGGTGCCACTCCAGCCGGGAGATCGACTGCGTCGGGATCGTCATAGAGACGATGGTTGCCTTGATCCGCTTCTCGCCGAGCAGCCACTTGAAGCCCAGGAGAAATCCGAGGCCGTCCCGGAACTGGCGGACTTCGCACGCTCCGGGGAACCGGGCGAGGTGCTCACGCCACGCATTCAGCCGGCCTGCGTCGGGAGCCGCCTGTCCGCCGAGCTCCAGCGGTTCGAACAGCACCAGCCGGCCGGCGGGGCGCAGGCACGACAGAAGGTTCGCCGTCGAGGTGAAGACTTCCGGCCCCTGAAACGGTCCTGGCTGCCCGTAGACCTTCATTCCCCGGACGAGGACGACATCGAACGAGTGGGCGGGGTAGGCGAGGTTGGATGCGAGCGAGCCCGCCGTCAGTCCTTCGCCCGGTGCCGACAGGACGTCGTCGATTCCGACCGCCTCGGCCCCGAGGGTCCGCAGAGCGCGGACGACGGAGCCGTCGCCGCAGCCGACGTCGAGCACCTTGATCTTCGGGGCGGAAGAGGTTCCGAGCAGGTTGCGCAGCAGACGGACGGGAACCGGACTGGGCGTGGCAGACTTCCTGGCCGACATGAGCCGCACTCCTCCTTGTGGTGCCACGCAACACTGGCGCGGCGCAGAAGTGCAATCGGCAATCGGGGCCGAAGAGTGGAGGTCGCTCGCTGCAGGCGGAAAAGTCA
Organism: Planctomycetota bacterium; assembly: GCA_023429275.1. GTDB lineage: Bacteria > Planctomycetota > Planctomycetia > Planctomycetales > Planctomycetaceae > Planctomyces_A. The sequence goes on along the minus strand of JAEYWB010000496.1, from coordinate 1,961 downwards.
ACCTCCGATCGGCAGCCGGACGGGCCGCGGAGAGCGAATTCGAAGATTCTCGGCTCGCGAGCCGGCTTTCGCTCAAGTCGCACTCCGCGCGGAGTGCATCGGTAGCCATCTGGTGGAGCGGGATGGCGACTCAGCGGCCTTCGCCGGTTCTTTGCGTGAGCAGGAACGCCAGCAGGTTCTGAAACTCCTCCGGTGACACGAGTTCCGCGACGTTGGCCGGCATCAGCGACAGGGGAGAGACGGCCTGTTCGTCGATCTCGCTCCTGGGGACCTTGAACTCCTGTCCCTTGCCGTCGGCGAAGACGAGGATCTCTCCCTCCTCGCGGCGCTTGAGGCCGGTCAGGACCCGGCCGTCGGTCAGCACGAGGGTCGAGGAGCGGAACGCGGCGTCGACGTTCCGGTTCGGGTCGAGAATGTCCTCGAGGAGCCGGTCGAGTCCGCGGATCCCGACCCCGTCGAGCTGCGGCCCGACCCGGTTTCCGACATCGCCGACCTGGTGGCAGGCCGCACAGTGTTTCGCAAAAACCGCCTTTCCGAGCGCCGGATCCCGGGGCTCCTTCGCGTGCTGTTCCCGACGTTCGGCGATCAGCTTCGCTGTCGCTTCGTTCTCGGGGGGCAGGTCCTTCGTGAGCGATGCCAGCCGGTCTTCGAGTCCTGCGAGGCCGATCCGTTTCAGCTTCTCCGCGAGAGGGGGATGGCGGAGGAGGGTTGCCGAGAGCCGTCCCTGCTCGATGAGCGAGAGCAGCACCTCCGCGCCTTGCTGATCCGACGCGAGCAGCTCGGCCGCGGCCCGTTGCTGAACGAACGGGACCGTCTTCAGGACGGTACCGAGCAGTTCGGCGGTCTCGGCGTCCGCGCGGGACAGGAGGCACGCGAAGCATCTCTCCCGAATCCCGCCATCAACGGAGGGATCGCGGGCGAAGGGCATCAGCGCGGCGAGACGGGTGTCCGGGGCGAGGGCGAGAATCCCCTCCGCCGCCTGGCTTCGATGAGCTATCGATCCCTTGCTGTTGGCGATGATCGCCAGAAGTGCGGGTTGAACCTCCTTGAGCTGGAAGCTCGCCGTGAGCCTCGTCGCCAGTTCGATCGGCAAGACGGCGTCGCGCGGATTCAGGGAATCGAGCGAGAACCGGCCGACCGCCAGCCAGGCGTAGGCGTCGCGAGCGTCCCGGTCGAAGATCTCGAGGACAACCTGTCGTCCTGCGATCTCCGGGAGATCCCAGACGGTCTTCTGTGCGAGATCATTTCGCGGCGGGGGCTGCTGCTTCAGGATCGCGCCGGTCGAGGCGTCCCGCAGGACGAGGATGTTCTGCGGATCCTCGGGGGTCGAGGGGAAACCGTTGTGTCCTGCCATCCAGAACGACAGCGTCTTCGGGCAGGCGAACGGCGACGACCGCAGAACGCCGGTCCTCTGCTCTCCCTTCGGCAGCGTGCAGAAGAACGCACCGTCACGGTCCCCGTCGGCCGAGGGGCGGATCTGTGTCGCGAAGGGATTGTCAGGAAGCGGCGCGCCATTGATGGAGGCGGCCACCCAGACCGTCCGATCCTCGACCGGCCGGCCCAGCAGGTCTTGCGCGACCTCGAGCGCCCAGGGGCGGAGCCACGCGGTCGACTCGCCGCCCCGCTGCTCGAGCCCCGTCTGCAGGGAGGTCATGACCCCCCGGAGCGGCGACAGTTCGAGACGCTTCTCGCGGATCTGTTCAATGAGCTTCTGAACGCGGGCCGGTTCGCTATAGCGGGCCACCCGCTGCAGGGCCTCGCTTCGCCGGGGGGAATCCCACCGGGCGAGGGTGAGATCCGCCAACCGATCAACGGCGGCCGGGATCGACGTCCCGAGCAATAGATCGAAGACGACTCGGGGCTGCCGTCGGATCAGGTCGTCTGTCGCCGCGCTGCGGACGATCGCCTCCACGTTGAGATGATTCCGGAACGCCATCCGCAAGGCATGGACGAGGTGGGTG
>JAEYWB010000477.1 GCA_023429275.1 Planctomycetota bacterium | reverse complement strand
TCCCTCGCCTCCTGGAGTTTCTCAATGCGGCTTCGGCAACTTCTCATCGTCGCGACCCTGTGCTCGCTTCCGTCCCCTTCCCTCTGGGGAGATCCGGGAACCACGCCGTTCGTCTTCCACCGCGAGCACGTCCTCGGGACGTCGCTGGAAGTGCAGGTTGATGCGGCGGACGAGACGGTCGCCCGGGCGGCCGAGCAGGCGGCGTTCGACGAGATCGGCCGGCTCTCGAAGATCTTCAGCGGGTACGACTCGCAGAGCGAGCTGTCCCGCTGGCAGGCACGCCCGGGGGAGTCGTTCGTCCTTTCGCCAGAGCTTCGCGACGTGCTTCGTGCCTGCGAGAAGTGGACCGCCGTCAGTGGCGGGGCCTTCCACCCTGGTGTCGAAGGGCTGTCGAAGCTGTGGCGCGAGGCAGCGGTGACGGGAGGCGTTCCCACCTCCCGCTCAATCGCGAGGGAGCTTGCGATCCTCGCTGAGCCGCAGTGGCGGTTCGCCGAGAGCTCGGCGGGAGCCGCCACATGGCTCGGGCGGGGAGACATCAGCCTGAACGGGATCGCCAAGGGGGCGATCGTCGACAAAGCCTGCGAAGTGGCTGCGGCCCGGCCGGGAGTGGCCGGGATTCTGGTGAGCATTGGCGGCGATATGCGCGCCTGCGGTTCCCTGCAGAGAAGCGTCGGGATTGTCGACCCCGCGAACGACGCGGAGAACGCTCGTCCGCTCCGGACAGTGACGCTGCAGGGAGAGGGTCTCGCGACCAGCGGGCGCTATCGTCGAGGGTTTCTGGTCAGGAATGTCTGGCATTCGCACATCCTCGATCCGAGGACCGGTCAGCCCGCACGCGGGATTGCCAGTGCGACGGTGATGGCCCGGACCGCGGCCGATGCCGACGCCCTGGCGACAATCTGCAGCGTGCTCGCACCTGCCGAAAGCCTCGACCTGATCGACTCGATCGACGGGGCGCGATGCCTGCTCGTGAAGGAAGATGGGACCATCATCGCGTCACGTCGCTGGAATCAGCGGGAGCGTACAGACCGCGCCAGCTTCGATGTCCGCTCGCAGCTCGCCGCAGTCGATCCTGATGGCAGCGGCAAGGCCGAGCCCGGCACGGAGACGAAGCCGCAGGCCGAAAGGAAACAACCCAGGCTTCTCGAGCTGACAGTCCGCTTCGAACTGACGAAGGCGGAGCGGTTCGACTACTACCGCCCCTATGTGGCGATCTGGCTGGAGAACGAAGCGGGAAAGCCGGTCCGGACGGCGCTCCTGTGGCTGCAGACGAAGCAGCCCGGACCGCAGTGGCACCGGGAGCTCATCCGCTGGTATCGGAATGACCAGGAGCGGTTGAAGACGGACGAGCTGCAACTGATCGGGACGGTCTCAGGGGCGACGCGCGGTCCGGGGGAGTACAAGGCGGTCTTCGACGGGCTCGACGATCACGGCAATCCGCTCGAGCCGGGGAAGTACACGCTGTTCCTCGAAGCGTCGCGTGAGCACGGGACGTATCAGCTGATCCGGAAGCCGCTCGAACTGAAGAGCGATCCGATTCCGCTGACGAAGCTCAAGGGAGATGTCGAGATTCCAGCGGCGTCATTTGAGTATCGGGCGCGGGAACAGGGCACCCGCCGCGATCCGTGACCGATGTCACCCCTTCCAGGACAAGCCAGGAGAGGATCAGGCCGGCCATGGAGGCGACACCGAGAAAACGCAGTTCCACGTAAGAGACGACAGCCGCTTCCAGATCGACCAGAGAGCGGACACGAAGCCCGAAAATGACCAGTCCGGCCAGGGCTCCGGCGTGGAACCCGGTGGCCAGCGTGACGGTCGTGACCGTCGGCGAGTGCCGCCGTCGCAGGTAGAGCGACAGAGCCCAGACGAGAGGCCCGATCAGGAGAATCTGTACGGGAAGGGCGCTGACCGCTCCTTCCCAGGTGGGGATGTAGGCCGCGATCAACATCAGGATGGCTCGCGAAAGGGAATGTCGTCGCCCGTTTCTCACTACGTCGCGACCACCCCGACATCCACAAAGAATCCGGTCCATCCGCAGGCGACGAGCGGGCTTCCGCGGGCCGCATCTCGCGCGCGATCCGTTGCGGTCGATCGACGCAACACCGCCGATTGATTTCGTCGTTTCCTCAAGGTAGCCTTCCGTTTGCGAAAAGCCTTGAGAACTTCTCTTTCCAGCCGCTCGCATCCCCTTCCCGAACATCCGTCCTGAAGCTTCCGCCGGCGAGACTCAAGGTCTTCGTACAAAAGCAGTTATGAGCAACACATCCCGCAACGACGACAATCCGTCGCTGACGCCGAAAGCGGCCGACCTGCTCGGCATCCACTTCAATCCGCAGGGACCGATCGGGGACCCGCTCGACTTTGAGGGGCTCGACTTCGGGGATCTCGATCCCCCCGCGCCTCCGACCCCTCCGGCCGCGGCCCCGTCGGCGTCTGAGCCCGCCGCGGCTCCCGCCGGGTCGGCTTCCAAGGTCGATGACGACGACTTCTTTGATGACAGCGACTTCGGTGGCGGACTGCTCGACGAAATCGACGAACCGCCGACGAAGGGGACCGGGATCGAGGCGATCCTCGAGCCGCCGCCGCGCCGTCCTGAACCGGCC
>JAEYWB010000390.1 GCA_023429275.1 Planctomycetota bacterium | reverse complement strand
CCTGGCCCGGCCGGGAAAATACCCCCGTCAATTCCTGCCGGACCGAGTCGACTCCCGCAGTCAGGTTCGATGGCCTCGTGGCGGAACCTGCTCCCAAACCTGCTGCCGGTGAAAGCGGGGGCACTTTCGTGACCATCGGCTCGGTCTGGGGCTGGGGGGCAGTTGCGACCTGGGATGGGGACGGGGGATCGTCCTGCTTCGCTCCCCCCGTCACCGAAGTCTGGGTGGAAGGAGGCGTCGATCCGATTTCAGGACTCACCGGGTAATCGAGCGGTGCTTCCGGCATGGCCGGGATCTTGTTGATCCCGAGCCCAATGAGAAAGACGATGGCCGCAGCCGCGAGCCACCCCCGGTAGGTCCGGAGCCAGACAAGCGCCCGAGGTCGCGTCTCCCACTCGGAACGGATCGGTTGCACCCCCAGGCTCCGCGCAATCGGCTGCAACTCGCGGATGAGGGCTTCCGGGGTCGGGAAGCGGTCGTCCGGATCGCTCGCCATCATCTTGCGAATGACGGCCGAGAGCTGCGGGGAAACTCGTGAGTTCTTCAGCCGCGGATCGGGAGCGGCCGCACCGTGGTGGTCGACCACCTTCTGGAACATCGAAGAGCTGGGGTAGGGAGGCTCCCCGGTCACCATGTGGTAAAGCGTGCAGCCGAGAGAGTAGATGTCGCTCCGGACGTCGACACGCCGGGGATCGACCGCCTGCTCGGGCGAGATGTAATCGAAGGTTCCAAGCGTCGTGCCGGCGACGGTCAATTCGTCCCGGGCACTTCCGCCGCTCTGTCGCGCCAGCCCCAGGTCGACCAGGGTCACGCGTCCCGTCGGCTCGATGATGATGTTCGAAGGCTTGATGTCCCGGTGGACGACTCCCGCCGCGGCGGTCGAGCGAAGGGCCTCGGCGATCTGCAGCGTGTAGCTGACCGCCTCGGGGACCAGCAGCGTTCCGAGTCGCGCGAGAAGTTCCCGGACATTCGTGCCCGTGATGAACTCGAACGCGATGAACTGCAGTCCCTGGTCCTCACCGATGAAATAGACCTGGGCAATATTGTCCTGATCGAGTCGAGCGGCGGCGCGAGCCTCGTTCTGAAACCGAAGGACGGACGCGGGGTCGTGAGACTGCTCGGGGGAGAGAACCTTGAGCGCGACCACCCGCTCGAGCCGGAGGTCCATGGCACGGAAGACCGCCCCCATGCCACCCCGGCCGATCCGCTCCTGGAGCTGAAAATGCCCGAGGACGGTCCCGGCGACGGAAAGGGAACCTTCCGAGTCTCCCACGGAGGGATTGTGAGCCGGGAAGAGCCGCCGGACGATCTCGTCCCGCGGCGTGACCATCCCGCTCCCGATCCCGGCGGAACCCGGGACGCCCCCGGCGCGCTCCGAGGGCAACGGTCGCAGGAACGCGTAAGCGGTCCTGGACGAACTCCCTTCCCCGATGATGCGGGCTTCCTGTTCCAAACTGGATACCGTGATGTGGTCGTGAAAGGTGTCGCCGTACCGTCATGGCCGGCGAGGTCATGATTGCCAGGGTCCGGAACGGAAGTCCGAGGCCATCGCAGGTCGTGACAGGATCGTGATGCCGACGTGCGGTACGTGAACAGACCGCGGGTCGCCGGCGCGAGTTCTAGGGATTCTGCGGACGGGAACGAATTCGAACGACTGGAAAGGCTGTGACGCCCTGCCCAACCCGCGGGCAGGCAAGCTTACCCCTCGTGGACGATCCGCGCCACATCCTCTTCGATCAATTCCAGGTAGTCCCGAAACTGATTTGTGAGCCGCCGTGTAAAGTCGTCACTGGCAATGACTTCGCTCACGGAGTTGCGGATCGTCACGTCTCGGATTTCTTCCTCGCCCGACTCGGGGTTCGGACGGGTCATCCTTCGCACGTGTTGTGCCTTCGGGAGAAAACCCTGCTCGAGGTGCTGAAGCAGCTCCTTCGCGAGCTGCTCACCCTCCGTGATCTTCTGCCGCAAGGTCATGGACTTCGCCGTCGCCATGAACCGCTCCCCGCTTCTTCATCGGCCTCCGCCGAGTCTCGACGGATTCGCTTCTGAAGTTGATCCATTAGACTGCCGGTGAAGCCGCCGCGTCAAGAAATTTGTGGTCGAATCAGGGTAGAACGATATTCGCAACTGTTGATGCCACATGAAGATCCTGCTGATCGCCGACATTCACTCCAACTGGCCGGCCCTGCAGGCGATCAACGAATCGTTCGATGTCTGTCTCTTTCTCGGCGACCTCGTCGACTATTGCACCGATCCGGTCCCCTGCATCGACTGGGTCAGGCGAAATGCGATGCACTCCGTTCGCGGAAATCACGACCACGCCGTGTCGCAGCGGATCCCGGCCAAGGTCGGCTCCGGATACCGCCGGATCGCGATGGCGACGCGGCCGGTCCAGTGGCAGAAAATTGATCTCGCGCGGATGAAGTTCCTCGCCAGGCTTCCGGCGAGCCAGTTCGCCACGGTCGGGGGGGATTCGTTCTGCCTCGTCCACGCGACGCCGCGCGATCCGATGGACGAGTACCTCGGGAGCGACGCCGCCGCCTGGCGGGAGCGGCTGACCGGGATCACCTCACGGTACGTCTGCGTCGGTCATACGCATCTTCCGTTCGTGCTCGACCTCGGCGATCAGTTCGTCATCAACCCCGGGAGCGTTGGACAACCGAGGGACGGGGACCCCCGGGCCGCCTATGCCGTGATCGAAGACGGCCGGATCGAGCTTCGCCGCGTCCCGTACGACATCGATGCCACGCTTCGCCAGATGCGGGAGTGCGATGTTCCTGAGGGAACAGTCGAGGCCACCGAGACGATTCTGCGGTCGGGGGGGCGGGTCGCTCCAGAGGAAATCGACCGCCACATGCCTGTCCCTGCCGCCCCCTCTGTGTAGAATTCGCCCGCAAGTTACCAACAAGACAAAGGGCGCGGGGACGACCCCGCAACTCCTGAACTCACCGGGGACGGCCCCACTCAGGAGTCGCGTCATGGCCTGGTTCATTCTTCTCGTTGCTGGTCTGCTCGAAGTCGTCTGGGCGCTAGGACTCAAGGCGTCCGACGGATTCACCCGCTTCTGGCCGACAGTCGGCACACTTGCGGCCATGGTCACGAGCATGGGGCTGCTCGGGCTCGCCGTCCGCACTCTCCCCGTCGGGACCGCTTACGCCGTCTGGACAGGGATCGGCGCCGTCGGGACGGTGCTGGGAGGGCTGATGTTCTTCGGAGAATCGGGTTCTCCGGCGCGGCTTGCGTGCGTCGGCCTGATTCTTGGCGGGATCATCGGCCTCAAGCTGCTGACACCCGCCGCTCCGTAACGACGGCGTTTGGCGGGATGATGGGGCAGGTCGCTCCAGCGGCAGCCCGCGGGGCTCAGGGGGCCGCCATGCGGACGACGTCGCGACGGAAAGGCTTCCCCTATCGCAGGT
>JAEYWB010000480.1 GCA_023429275.1 Planctomycetota bacterium | reverse complement strand
GGCGGCTGCCTGGGCCTGCGCGAGCTGGACGCGGGCCTCCAGCGACAGGCATGACTTCGGCCCGAGGATGTCGCAGACCGGCGTGCAGCAGGCGGTCATCTTTTCGGCGTGTTCCGGCGTCGGAGCGGCGTCCGGTGCATTGAGGCAGGCCTTCCACTGCTGAATTGCCTTGAGAGCCGCCTGCTTCCGCCCTGCGGGGAAGGTGCCGATCCGCGTCAGGTCCTTGATCGTTTCGTCGGCGGTCCGGATCACCCAGTGCTCGTCGCCGATCACGCTTGCCCGCAGCCGCCGCGACTGGCGGAGATCGGTCAGGGCGGCGTCGAATTCTCCCTTGCCGAGCCGCTGATTCGCGGAGTCCTCGAGCCGGTCGGACTGCTCGAGCGTGCGATCGCTTTCGAGGACCGGGGTTGGCGCTGTCGGAAGCGGAAGCTCCGACTGGGCGAGAGAAGGAACCGGGGAGAGGGTCGAGAGAACCAGACCGACCGTCGCCGAAAAGGCGAATCGTGCGTGACTCAGCATTGCTCACCTCCATGTGGCTGCCGGCGCAAGCGGACCGGGTTATACCCACGAAGCGGAAAACGGCGATAGACGCATCTGGGGGAGCAGACCGGAATGTCCTATCCCGCTGCGGGGCTTCGATTACCGCGACCCGAGCCCATTGATCAAAGCGGCCCGATTCATCGTGGAAACTGCTATTGCGTGCGGTTAGCATCCGGAGGCCAATCGAGCCGCCAGGTCGCCGGTCGCACGGCGGCGTGCTTGAGTCTTTCGCTTGCGGAAAGACACCACCTCTTCACAAGACGGTCGTCAGTATGAGCCAGGCAGAAGCTACCAATGGGATTGCGCCCAATGCGCACCGGCTGTTGTGGGCCGGATTCATGGCGATCCTCGCCGCCGGGGTCGGGTTCTCCGTCCGCGGGGGGATTCTCGGCCAATGGGCCGAGCAGTTCGGCTTCACGATGACCGAGCTCGGCGCCATCACCGGCGGCGGACTGACCGGCTTCGGAATCATCATCATCCTGACGTCGCTCATCGCCGACAAAGTCGGCTATGGGAAGCTGATGGCGCTGGCCTTCGTGCTGCACTTCGGGTCGGCGGTCCTCACGCTGGCCGCACCGGCGGCATTCGAAGCGGGGGGCAAGGCCGCGGCCTTCAACTGCCTCTTCTGGGGGATGTTCCTGTTCGCGATCGGCAACGGCCTGTGCGAGGCGGTCGTCAACCCGCTCACCGCGACCCTCTTCCCGAACAACAAGACGCACTACCTCAATATTCTGCACGCCGGCTGGCCGGCCGGTCTCGTCGTCGGCGGTCTCGCCTCGACGTTCATGGCGGCAAAGCTCAGCGACTCGGGCGAAATCATTTCGAAGGCGGTCGACTGGAAGATCCAGATGTCGCTGTTCCTCGTGCCGGTCATCCTGTACGGGATCATGATTCTCGGCCAGAAGTTCCCGAAGTCCGAGGCCGCCTCGGCCGGCGTCTCGACCGGCGAGATGCTTTCGACCGTCTTTGCCCCGCTGATGATCGTCCTGCTCGTCATCCATGCGATGGTCGGCTACGTCGAACTCGGAACCGACTCGTGGATCGCCAAGATCACCGGCTCGATCATGGCGAGCCCGGCGAAGGGGCTGATCCTGTTCGTCTACACCTCGATGCTGATGTTCTGCCTGCGATTCGTCGCCGGTCCGATCGTCCACAAGATCTCCCCGCTCGGACTCCTCTTCATGAGCGGCGTCCTCGGGGCCATCGGCCTGACCCTGCTCGGCAATGCCACGACCGTGATGGCCTGCGTCGTCGCCGCGACGGTGTACGCCCTCGGCAAGACCTTCCTGTGGCCGACCATGCTCGCTGTCGCCTCGGAGCGGTTCCCCAAGGGGGGAGCGATCGCGATCGGGATGCTCGGCGGGGTCGGAATGCTCTCGGCCGGTCTCCTCGGCGGGCCGGCGATCGGCTTCAAGCAGGACTACAACGCCTCCAAGAACCTCCAGGAAGTCTCCAGGGAGACCTACGAGCGATACAAGGCGGGGAACGAAAGCAGCTTCTTCGGCTTCAAGACCGTCGGCCTCGACGGGCAGAAGGTCGGAACCCTGGAAGACGGCGGCAAGGATCTGACCCGTGCTGTCGAAGAACTGAAGCGGACGGACGAGAACACGACGAAGCTCGCGGCGTGGTGGGCGGATGCCAAACAGCACGTCGAGACCGACAAGAAGCCGGTCCAGGATGCGGGAGTCTACGGGGGCAAGATGGCCCTGAAGCTCACCGCCGCCGTCCCGGCGACGATGGCTGTTCTCTATCTGCTGCTGATCCTCTACTTCAAGACGCAGGGGGGCTACAAGGCCCTCAACGTCGCGGCTGAAGACGAAGTTCGCGAGCACGCCACGCCGGAAGCGTGACCAGCCGCTGCGGACAGTGAACTGACGCACCCCGGTCGAAGCCCGACCGGGGTGTTTTCGTTAACTCGTACCGCGGCCCCCCGTGCCGTCGAACGGGCGCCCGAGTGAGAGAAAAACCTTCTTCCTCCCGGACGCCGCGCCTCAGCATCGAATGACCCTCACCATCAAATGACACAGAGCGGCCCGATCGTCAGCCGGACGATCAGCCAGCGCGTTCCGGCTCATGGGCTCGACCCCAGAATGAGGCCGTCGCATCTCCCCGGCTCCGGTCCCGTCTCCCCGGCAGGGTTTCCATTGCGTACTCTCGCAAATCTGAAATGATGCTGAGGTCCGTCGGGTGCAGGCTGATCGGGACGCTGAGCCTGCGTCATTTTGCTCTCATTTCGTCCGTCGGCGTCTCCTGAGGACGACTTATGCCGTCTCGTTCCCCTGAATCTTCCCGGCCTGGTACCGCGGCGTGGTGGTCGCGAACCGCCTGGACCGGGCTGATGCTCGTCGTCGCCGGGACCGCGTTCTTCTCCCTCGCGCAGAACTTCGCTTTCGCACAGGAAGGGGCCGCCGCCCCGGCCGCAGCTCCCGCCGGCGGGGCCGCCCCGGTCGAGCAGCAGAGCTACCTGATGTGGGTCATCGAGACCTCCGGCTGGATCGGAGGGGTGATCCTGCTGCTGTCGTTCTACTTCGTCGCCATCGTTGTCCGGATGTTCCTCGATCTCCGGGCCGAAGAAGCGGCGACGCAGCTCGACCTGCAGGCGTGCGACAACCTCCTCAAGTCGAAGGACCTCGTCGGGCTCTACAAGCTCGTCAAGCAGGATCCCTCCTTCTTCGGCACCGTGCTGGCCGAAGGACTGACCGAAATGCAGTACGGCCTCGAAGACGCCCGCGAGGCGGTCGACCGGGTCGGTGACGCCAAGACGGTCGAGCTCGAAAAGCGGATCAGCATGCTCGCGGTCCTCGGGTCGCTCGGCCCGATGATCGGTCTGCTGGGAACCCTCAAGGGGATGATCGCGAGCTTCAGCGCCATCGCCCTCTCGGGGACGCAGCTCAAGGCGGACGAGGTCGCCAAGGGGATCTCGGAAGCCCTCCTGCTGACGTTCGAAGGGGTCGCCCTCTCGGTCCCGGCGATCTACTTCTTTGCCTACTTCAAGAACCGGATCTCGAACGTCACCACGGAAGCGATGCTCGCGATCCACGAGTTCCTGCGGAAGGTTCACAACCAGATGCGAACGGCAAAGGCGTGATGAAGAAGTGGGTAGTGGGTAGTTGGCAGTGGGTAGCAA
>JAEYWB010000225.1 GCA_023429275.1 Planctomycetota bacterium | reverse complement strand
GGCCAGGCCGGCTGCATGAAACCTGAATAGGGTTTCGAGACAATCACGATCGGCGAGCCGCGCAAGCCACGCGGTGCCGCGATGACCAGGAGAAGAGAGAAATGGCAGCGATTACCGCGGCGATGGTGAACGACCTCCGCCAGAAGACCGGCCTTTCGATGATGCTCGTGAAGAAGGCCCTCGTCGAGGCCGACGGCGACGAAGCGAAGGCGATCGAGATCCTCAAGCAGCAGGTCGGCAAGGTCCTGGTCAGCCGGGCGTCGAACGCCACGGAAGAAGGCCGGATCTTCACCGCCATCCAGCCGGACGGCAGCGAAGCCGCCGCGGTCGAACTCCAGTGCGAGTCGCCGCCGGTCGCGAACTCGGAAGACTTCGTCGCCCTCGGCGAAGCTCTCGCGTTCCAGCTCCTCAACGGCCCGGGCGCCACGACTCCGGACGAACTTCTCGCTCAGCCTTCTCGCAAGGGGGGGACGCTCAAGGATCAGTTCGACGAGGCGGTTAACAAGATCCGCGAGAAGTTCGTCGTCGCGAAGCTCCTGCGGGTCAAGGGCCCGGTAGGCGTCTATGTCCACCACGACGGCAAGACCGCCGTCCTCCTGGAAGCGGTCGGCGAGAACATGACCGCTCCGGTCCTGCGTGACGTGGCGATGCACGTCGCCGCCATGAAGCCGACCGTCGCCACGATCGAGCACGCCGACCCGGTCGCCGCCAAGGCCGAGCGTGACAAGCTGGTCGCGGAAGCGACCAAGTCGGGCAAGCCGGCCAACATCGTCGAGAAGATCGTCGACGGCAAGATGACGGTCTACTACCGCGACGAAGCGGGCGTGCTGACCGAGCAGGCCTTCGCCAAGGATGACTCGAAGACGGTCCGCCAGGTCCTCGCGGAAGCAGGCCTGAAGGTCAAGAATTTCCACTTGATGGTCATCGGGCAGAAGTAGTCGCTGCGACGACCGCTGAAAACCAAGCCGCCGCCCGGTTACGACCGTGTGGCGGCTTTTGTTTTTGATTCGGAGCCCTCCTCGCGGAGACCACGGACTCATGGCCAACCGGGCCGGGAGCGAACGGCTCGGTCAGAAATCGGCACGTGCGCGTGCATCGACAACGTGCGTTTCAACCTTCAGTTGAAAGTCGCCTCTGATCCGTGACATCCGTGCTATTAGTGGTTTCTCCTCAGTCATCCGGATTGGAGAGCGGTTCGCGGTCTTCGTCGGGCAACGCCAGTTTCACCTCCCGAAGGAATTCGGTCTCCCGAGTCCCCGTCACTCTTACAAACCCTTCGGTGGACTTGCCGAAGAACTTGTCTGAGTCCCGCCAGGGCGGGAGGAATCGCCCCCATGCCAACTGAGAGAGCCGCTCAGCGGGAGGTGAGTGCCGGCAGGGAGGAAAGAACCCGTCCGACTCGTCTGGCGAGGCCGTTGACTGGCATCGATCCCCTCTTCCGTCCCTGACGGGACTGCTCGCCCCGAATTGCCCTATCACCCCCCCGTTGACACGGGGGGCTATTTCCTTTCGTCCCTGGCGGGACTGGTTTGCGATCGATGGCGTTCACGGCGACTCGAAGAGATTCCTCTCACGCGAATTGAGGCCTCAGCGTACTTCTCCGCATCCTTCGGGAGAGACGCAATGCAACGTCGTGCACGCGGCGGGTTCACGCCCATCGAGGTGATCATCACCATCGTCATCCTGCTGCTGATCGTGGCGATTGCACTTCCGGCGATGCATCATGCCCGCGAGTCCTCGCGAAGGGCGCACTGTCAGTCCAATCTGAAAGATAGCGGCCTGGCCCTACACAACTACGAGTCGGCCTATAAGCGGTTCCCATCGGGTGGGAAGGGGACGTACTGGGAACAGCTCAAAGTTTCTGAGGTCCAGTACACCCCTGCTGCTGAGGCCAACCCCGTACTCGTTCCGAACGGTACGGCTTTCGACTCGCAATCAACCTTTACCACAATCCTCCCGTACTTCGTCGAGTTCCATCCCGGGACCACTCCTCAAGGTGATCTTCCTTGCAACACAGACCAGGAAACTCCACCCGGGCAACAGACCCGTAACCAAGCGAGTCAACGATGGGGCAAGTTTCTATGTCCCTCAAATCCGATCGGGGCCGCCGATCCTGCCGGTTACGGCCAGACCGACTATGCGCCGACCGTCTTCGTCGACATCGCGATCACCGGATCGCTGACTGCTCCCGGTTCGGCCCCCGCCGGCACCTATGACCCGGCGACTCCCACCAGCCGACGGTCGCGGCTCGATGGTTTTCTCGCTCTCGGTGGAACACCGTTCGGACTGATCACGGATGGAACCAGCAACACGATCGCGGTCGCCGAGTCGGCCGGCCGGGGATTCGCCGCGAGCCGGCTCGCAACGAGTCCGCATCGGTCACCTGCCGGGACCCGTGATACCTGCGGGTCTGCCGATGGCACGGCTTCGAGCGGCTATCGCTGCCCCAACCGCTGGGCAGACCCCGACAACGCCCTCGGCCTCTCCGGGCCACCACCGCCGCTCGAGAGGAAACGTGTCATCAACAACCATTCGCTCCCGATCGGCGGACCGCCTGAGTGCCCATGGTCAACAGAGAACTGCGGTCCGAACGACGAGATCTTCAGCTTCCACACGGGCGGCGCTCAGGCGGTGCTCGGCGACGGGGCCGTGAAGTTCCTGTCTGAGAACATGGATCCCGCAGTCGTCGCGAAGCTCGTCGCCCGTGCAGACAGTGAACTCGTCGATCTCCCCGGCTGCGGATCTTACCGACGAACCTCTCAACCGAAACAGGGCTCCCGTAAACGATAACAACCACTCACGGAGCGTGGGCCGTGGCGGGGATCAGACAAAGGAGAGGGTTGCCACAGAGTGCACAGAGGACTCAGAGAGTTCCCGGAACGCTGCGACCGCCAAGTCATGGCTGAATGCATCCCGCCGCAACTTCGCGCGGGTCACACCTTGAGCTCGACCGCGGCCCCTCCGAGCGCCTCCGCGTATCGCTGCCGGATCGGCTCGACGACGTTGGCGATGAACGAATCGACCTGCTCCGGGGCGCGGCCGATGAATCGCTTGCCGTCGAGCATGCGGTCCATGTCGACCTTCGCGAACGCCGGGTCCTCTTTCAGACGGCTGATCAGGTCGTTCGACCGACCGAACTCCTTCACCTCACGCGCGGCGGCATGGCTGTGAACGCGGA
>JAEYWB010000164.1 GCA_023429275.1 Planctomycetota bacterium | reverse complement strand
ATACAGGATGCGAGTTGCCAGCCGGTACTTGTTTCCTCCGATGTTGAAGACCACGCAGTTCCCGACGAGGCTCGCTGATCCGAACTCGGTTTTCACGTCCGCCCATGCGTGCCAAGCCACGCTCTTGGGCCCGGCCACCCTTGGACCCATGCGACGGTACAGTACGATTGTTCGCACATCGGCACTGGCGGAGTCGGCGGCACCCACCTCTTCCCCTTCGACTGTGCCACCCCGCCGCCGCATTCTGGTTCCGCGACGGGACCGGGGCTGTGCAGCTCGAAGAACGAGGTCCGTAAGCCGAAAGAACAGAGTTTGTCCTCATCGATGAACAGCTCACGGTTTGGGCATTCCCCTGCAACGTTGCATGACCCGCGGCCTGGCCCCGAACGGGACGTCCGTCGTCCTCACTCATGATCGAAACGCCTCCCCCGCACCGTTGGAGGATGGACCGAGATGTCGGAAGTCACGCAGATCCTCGCCGCGATGGATCGTGGTGATCCACTGGCCGCTGAGCAGTTGCTCCCCCTGGTGTATCAAGAGCTGCGAAAGCTGGCGGCCGCACGGCTCAACCGCGAGTCTCCGGGGCAGACGCTCCAGGCGACCGCGCTGGTCCATGAAGCGTTTCTGCGGCTCGTCGATGTGCCTCTTGCCCAGCAGTGGAACAGCCGCGGTCATTTCTTCGCGGCGGCGGCCGAGGCCATGCGGCGGATCCTGGTGGAAAACGCCCGCCGTAAACGCCAGCTGCAGCAGGGGGGCCACCTGGAACGGAGGCCGCTGGAGGATGTTCGGATCGAGACGGAACACGTTCACGAGGACCTGCTCGATCTCGACGCGGCCCTGACCAGGCTGGCAACGGCCGACCCGATCGCCGCCAGGCTGGTCGAGCTCCGGTACTTCGTCGGCCTGAGCATCCCCGAAGCGGCAAAGATCCTGAGGATATCGCCCCGTTCCGCCGACCGGCTCTGGGCCTTTGCCCGGGCGTGGCTGCACCGGGAGATCTCGGGCACGGAAAGAACGGCTTCTCGACATTCCGAAGAGAATTCTTCGGAATTCCTGGCGTGACGCAGGCCTGGTTCTCGCACTGTCAGTATGGCCCGGTGTCGGGAGTGGCCCTCCCGGGCGAGCAGGCAAACCGACCTGATTGTGATTCACCAGCCGATCACCACAATCCAGGCGGGTAGCGGGTAGCGGATCTGACGCGGGTAACTCTCATGACCGAACGCGAAATCTTTCTGGCGGCCCTCGATCTTCATGATCCGGGCGATCGAGAGCGATTCCTGGTCCAGGCCTGTGGAGGAGACGCGGCTCTGCGCGCGGCCGTCGACGCCCTGTTTCAATCGCACGAGGAGGCCGGGGAGTTTCTGCAGACCCCGCTTGTGCAATCTCCCGCCCCGGCGGACTCGTCCTCGTCCGACGTCTCAGACCCGACGGTATACCTGACAAAGGAACAGCTGGCCCGGAGAGCCGCGGACGATGAGGCCGATGACGGCGTGACGCTCGGGTTCCTGTCCCCCTCGACCAAACCCGGATCGCTCGGTCGTCTGGCACACTACGAGGTGCTGGAAGTTCTCGGCCGCGGCGCTTTTGGCACGGTGCTGAAGGCCTTCGATGAGAAGCTGCACCGCATGGTCGCGATCAAGGTGATGTCGGCCGAACTGGCATCGACCTCCCCGGCCCGGAAACGGTTCCTTCGGGAAGCGCGTGCGTCCGCCGCGATCCGTCATGAGAACGTCGTCGCGATCCACGCGGTCGAAGAGCAGCCGCTTCCATACCTCGTCATGGAGTACATTCCCGGCCAGACCCTGCAGCACGTCCTCGATGGCCATGGTCCGCTTGATCTGCCGGACATCCTGCGACTGGGCCAGCAGATCGCCAGTGGTCTGGCCGCCGCCCATTCGCAGGGACTGATTCACCGCGACATCAAGCCGGCCAATATCCTGCTGGAGGACGGGATCCAGTGGAAGGTGAAGATCACGGACTTCGGACTGGCCCGGGCCGCCGATGACGCCAGCGTCACGCAGAGCGGGATGATCGCCGGCACCCCGATGTTCATGTCCCCGGAGCAGGCTCATACCAATCAGATTGACCAGCGATCGGACCTGTTCAGCTTTGGCAGCGTGCTGTACCAGATGACCAGCGGTCGGCCTCCCTTCCGGGCTCCCACGACGCTGGCCGTCCTGAGACGGGTGACGGAAGAGACGCCGCATCCGATCCGGGAGATCATCCCCGAGACTCCCGAGTGGCTGTGCACGATCATTTCCCGGCTGCACGAGAAGCGCCCGGAAGATCGATACCAGACCGCCCAGGAGGTCGCCGATCTGCTCTCTCGCTGTCAGTCGGAACTGCAGTTGACCGGAAAAGTGACGTGCGTCTCCGGAACTGTCAGCGACAGCGCGAAGGCCGGCGCCGCCGTCACCCCGGCGAGCCGGAAGACATCGACTCCTCCCGAACCTGCAGTGAGTGGGATGACAGGAGGCGGTGCCGTTCGGCGCCTCGGCCGGAAGGCGGGTCTCGCACTTTTGGCTCTGGCAGGCCTGATCCTCGCCGTCTTCTACTTCCCCGTCCTTCGGCTGCAACTGGCGGGTGACGCCGAGTTCCGCAATCTGACGCGGGACGGGAAGACGCGCATCACGTTTCTGCAAGGGGGAAAGGTCGTCGCAGAGCGAGTCGGTTTCGGAGACCTGCAACTCCCGGCGGGCGAGTACGACGTCCGGATCGCGAATCCCGATCCGGCTCTCAAGATCTATAACGCGATCGTGGGCCGCCGCCGTGTGCTGGGGTTGACCGAGAGCACCACGCTTTCCTCCGTGCCGGAGAAGTTCACGTTTCACTCCGGCGACCGCATCGACTTCATGGTGGCGTTTATGCGCGACCAGGCCGCGGGAGAAACCCAGGACAACCTGGTTGGAGCCATCCAGTTCGATGGCCTTGATGACTACGTCGAGTACTCCAATCTGCCGTATCCGAACGGTGATTCGATCAAGGTGGATCTGTCCGCAACACTCGATGAAACGCCGCCCGGCCTCGAGAAAGATGAGTTCCTGCTCAACTGGGGAATGGGCCTGAGCATCACGATCGTCAGGGGGAAGTTTCCTCGTCCCATCCTTGATGTCTGTTTTCTCTCCGGGAATCAGTTTCACCAGTTTGCGATCGACGATCGGCTGGTTGTCGGCCGGCGATTCGATTTGACAGTTGAACACCGCGAGGGGCTCGTCAAGCTGACTCTCGATGGCGAGCCCCTACCGGAATCGGCGGTTCGATATCGGCTGCTGGAGGATGGCGTCGCCAGGAAGGACGCACGGCCGGCAGCGTTTCAGCCAGCCGGTTTGACGCCTGCCTGTTTCCTCGGGATCAACACTTCGCAGCTGCCGGCGCGCGAGGGCCGCGCCTTTGCGGGAAAGGTTCACCGCCTGAATCTGACGAAGGGAGAAGGTGAGCTCATCGTTGATTGCGATTTCACCCATGACAGCGGCAGTAGACTTCGCGATCTGAGCGGCGCCGGACGCGACGGGAAGATCGTGGGGGCGATCTGGGTCAAATCGGAAGCCCCTACTGACGTGGGCGGCGGGATGAACCCAGCAGGCCGTCAAAGCCAGAAGGGCTCTCGCACCCCTCTCGCCGCTTCGGGATGGCACGGCTGGCCGGCGGACGCCCCGAAGCCCGCGATTGCGCCATTCGACGCCGAGCAGGCGAAGAAGCACCAGGAAGAATGGGCCACGTATCTGAAGGTGCCGGTCGAATATACGAATTCGATCGGCATGAAATTCCGCCTGATTCCACCCGGCGAGTTCCTGATGGGGAGCACGCCGCAAGAGATCGAAGAGGTCCTCAATGAGGCCGGCGAAGACCAACAGTGGCAGGAATGCATTCAGGCGGAAGCCCCGCTGCATCAAACAATTCTGACGCAGCCGATTTACCTGGCCGCACAGGAAGTCACTCAGGGCGAGTATGAAAAGATCATGGGCGTGAATCCTTCGTACTTCGCTCCGACGGGTGTCGGCAAGGAGTCCGTCGCCGGCATGGAGACGACCCGGCACCCGGTCGAAACAGTGAGCTGGAACGACGCGACCGAATTCTGCGCCAGATTGAGTCAGCTCGAGAAGTTAAAGCCAGCCTACTTCCGCGCGGGCCAATCCATCACGCCGCTCGACGGGTCAGGCTACAGGCTCCCCAGTGAAGCGGAATGGGAATTTGCGTGTCGCGCGGGAACGGTCACCAAGTACTGGATCGGCGACAAGGACGAAGACCTGGCGAAGGGAAGCTGGTTCGGCGGAAACTCGGGGGGACGGACCCATGCGGTCGGTGAATTGAACGCGAATCCGTTCGGACTTCACGACATGCATGGGAACATGTGGGAGTGGGTGCAGGACGGTTGGGATGCGACCTGGTACCGTCAATTCCGGGACAGTCCTGCAATTGATCCGAGTTGCCCGTTCTCCGGCAATTCGAAACGAGTGATACGGGGTGGCCTCTGGGGTACCACCGCGCCCCGTTGCCGGTCGTCGGCTCGATTCACCTTCTCCCCGGCAGACCGTTACCGCGACCGCGGTTTTCGGGTGTCTCTACCGGTCTCTGCCGTACGTCAGGTGTTGAAGGAAACGGAGCCCTTAACGGCCACCGGACGTCAGCCCGTCGAACCTGGCTGGCAAGGCTGGCCCGCGGATGCGCCGAAACCTGCGATTGCGCCGTTCAATGCCGACCAGGCGAAGAAGCACCAGCAAGAGTGGGCCGCTTATCTGAAGGTGCCGGTCGAGTACACGAACTCGATCGGGATGACGTTCCGGCTCATCCCGCCGGGCGAGTTCCTGATGGGGATGACGGCCGCCGAGCTGGAAGAGTCGCTCCCGTTTGCCTC
The DNA here is from genome assembly GCA_023429275.1 of Planctomycetota bacterium. Classification (GTDB taxonomy): domain Bacteria; phylum Planctomycetota; class Planctomycetia; order Planctomycetales; family Planctomycetaceae; genus Planctomyces_A. The sequence continues at coordinate 1,460 of JAEYWB010000164.1, read as the reverse complement.
CGGGCTTCCAGAATGGGAACAGGTCATCAAGAGCGCGACTCCGCAGCACAAGGTGATTCTCACTCAGCCGATCTACGTGGGAGCCCACGAAGTGACGCAGCGACAGTACGAACAGATCATGGAACTGAATCCATCGGAGTTTGCTCCGAAGGGGGCTGAACAGAAGGCCGTCGCGGGATTGGACACCTCGGCACATCCCGTCGAATCGATGACGTGGAACGATGCGGCCGAATTCTGCCTGAGACTGAGCAGGCAGGAAAACTATTCGCCTCTGTACGCCCGCTCGAACGAGACGCTGGAGGTGCTGCCGGAAGGAAATGGCTACCGCTTACCGACAGAAGCCGAGTGGGAGTGGGCGTGCCGGGCGGGTTCCACGACCAAGTACTGGTTCGGCGGGAACAATGACGATCTGACGCAGTTTGGCTGGTCCATGAAGAACGCCAAGGGGCGGCCCCATGCCGTCGGCAATCTGAAAGCGAATCCCTTTGGACTTTTCGATGTTCACGGAAACGTCTGGGAACTGGTACAGGATTGGTGGCAGCCGACTGACTATCAGCAGTTCCTGGATAAGCCGGCGGTCAACCCCATCGGGTCTGGTTCTGATTGGGGCAGACGTGCGGGGCGAGGAGGAGCCTGGAAGGATGATGCCTCGGTCTGCATGGCATCGCATCGCGCTGGAACTCCGCCGACGTCTCGCCGCAGTGACATCGGTTTTCGCATCGCACTGACAGTGGAGGCCGTGCGTCAGGCATCGAAGAGACCGGGCGCGATGACCGCTCCGACTCGAGAGGAAAGCCTGAACGGTTACTTTGCCCTCAACCGACGGGCGGCAGAGCGGGCACTCGCCTTAGGTGGTGAGGCGTCTGTGGAGATCGCCGGGACATCTGAGCTTCGATCTTTGAAGCCGGGGCAGCCACTTCCCGACGAGCCCTTTGTCGTGGTGATGTGGTCGATCAAAAGGTCGACTCTCGCGATCAGTACCGATCTCGAGGTCCTCGCCGGGCTGCGGCATGTTCAGCAGCTGAACCTGATGGCGAACCGGAGGCTGGAGGCGGACATCATCCCCAGGCTCGCCGCGATGCGGTCGCCGGTGAAAGAGCTGGGCATCGGGCACATCAAACTGAAGACGTCTGCACTCGATCAGTTGCCGGTCATGCCCAACGTGCACCTGCTGTGGCTGACTTCGGAGCAGGTTGACGACGGGTGGCGCTTCCTCAGACGCTTTCCTTCGCTTCGTTCCATCGAACTCTACGGAGCCCCGATTCCGGATTTGAGTCCGCTTGGCGATGTGCCGCAATTAAGGTCGTTGCGTCTGACGGCGTGGGGAGAGCTTCCGGATGCCGAGACGATTCGCGATCTGCAGGCACGTCATCCGCAACTTCGCATCCTGTATCAATCCGGCGACGAACTGAAGGTCCTCGGGACCGATCCGGCGCGGGCGGCCGCTCGCCGCCTTATGG
>JAEYWB010000141.1 GCA_023429275.1 Planctomycetota bacterium | reverse complement strand
CTACCGGCTCGTCAACCAGCTCAGCGACTACCACGAGGCCGTTGCGTCGCAGCCGAACCTGAAGCAGCAGATCGAACGCCTGCAGGGGGAAGTGAAGTCGCAGGAGGCCGCCGCCGCGACAGACCCGAAGGACAAGAATGCGGCCAAGGCCCTGAAGAAGACTCGCGAGGAATTGGCCACCGCGAAAGAGGAACTCGCTTCGGCTCAGAAGAAGATCGAAGCGGTCGAAAGCTCGCGGGGCCTCAAGCCCCTCGCCGAGGTGCATCCTGGCATCGCCCGCGCCGCCCGGGACGAGACCGCGAAGCTCCATGCCGGCGACGCAGAAAACAACCACCTGTGGAAGCAGTTCATCCCGCAGTGCCTCACGGCCCTCCAGGGGATGTACGACCGGCTGGGGGTGAAGTTCGACATGACGCTCGGCGAGAGCTTCTTCAATCCCTATCTCGCCGATGTCGTGAAGAACCTCCAGGCCAAGGGGATGGCCCAGGAGAGCGACGGCGCTCAAGTGGTGTTTGTCGAAGGGTTCCGGGCCCCGTTCATCGTTCAGAAGGCCGATGGAGCCTACACCTACGCCACGACCGACCTGGCGACGGTCAAGTACCGGATCGACGAGTTCAAAGCCCAGGAGATCCTGTACGTTGTCGATACGCGGCAGAGCGAGCATTTCGAAATGCTCTTCGCGACCTGCCGCAACTGGGGACTGGCCGACATCCAGCTCAAGCACGTCAACTTCGGGACGGTCCTCGGCAAGGACGGCCGTCCGTACAAGACTCGATCGGGAGACACCGTCGGCCTCGAGAGCCTGCTGTCCGAGGCGGTGGAAGAGGCCCTGAAGGTGGTCGAGGCGAACGAAGCCGAGAAGGTCTCGCGAGCCGCGGAGAAGGGTGTGCCGGCCGAGGACCTGCTCGATGAAGCCGAGAAGCGACGGATCTCGGAGATCGTCGGGATCGGCGGCGTGAAGTACGCGGACCTGCGGATCAGCCGCGACAGCGATTACATGTTCGACCTCAAGACGATGCTCCGAAAGGAAGGGGAGACGGCGACCTACATGCAGTACGCCTACGCCCGGACGCGCGGCATCCTGCGAAAGGCGGGTGTGACGACCGAGTCGCTGACCGGTGGTGTGACGCTCAGCCATCCCTCGGAGCGGGCGCTCGCGCTGACAATCCTCCGCCTCGAAGAGATCCTGGCAGGAGTCACCAACGACTATCGGCCGAACGTCCTGACGACGTACCTGTTCGAAGTCGCGTCCGCCTTCAGCGCCTTCTACGAACACTGCGAGGTCGCGAAAGAGCCCGATCCGGCCCTCCGCAGCAGCCGGCTGCGGCTGACGGATCTGGCCGGCCGGGTCATCCAGGTCGGCCTCGGCCTCCTGGGGATCGAGACGATCGAGCGGATGTAGGCCGGGTGGAGACGTCTGGACCCAGCCGACGTCTCTGGGACGGGTGCTTCCTGACCGCAAATGGCATCGAGACTCTGGCCTGGTATTCCTCGCGGAAGCCGCCTGGGGATACAATTCCCGGCAGCCGGATCATATCCATCGACATGTGACCGCCATGAGAACCTTCGCCGCCTGTGTTTTCGCCGGTATCATCAGCAGCCTCATCACGTTATGGCTTCTGAACGGTGCTCCGGTCGTCCCCTCGAATGCCCAGGGGCCGGCCCTGTCGAAGTCGATGCTCGCCCAGGAGGAACCTCTTTCGACGAGCCGGCTGAAGGTCTTCAACCAGCAGGGGCTGACTCCGGACGAGGCGGTCAACGTCGCCGTCTACGAGCAGTGCAACAAGAGCGTCGTCAACATCTCGACGACGGTCCGCTCCGGCGGGCTCTTCAGCGTCACCGAGCAGGGGAACGGCTCGGGCGCGATCATCAACCAGCTCGGACACATCGTCACGAACTTCCACGTGATCCGCGGGGCGCGGAACATCCAGGTGACGCTGCACAACGGGGAATCCCACGGAGCCAAGCTGGTCGGGGCTGACCCGATGAACGACATCGCCGTCATCAAGGTCGACGTCGCGGCCGATGAATTGACCCCGATCGCGTTCGGCGATTCCGACCCGCTCAAGGTCGGGATGCGGGTCTTCGCGCTCGGCAACCCGTTCGGTCTCGACCGCACGATGAGCTGCGGAGTCATCTCGAGCCTCAACCGGACTCTCGAAATCCACGAGAACTGGGTGATCAAGTCGATCATCCAGATCGACGCCGCGATCAACCCCGGCAACTCGGGGGGGCCGCTGCTCGACAGCCACGGGCGGCTGATCGGGATCAACACGGCCATTGCCAGCCGCGTCGGCGAGAGCGCGGGGATCGGGTTTGCCATCCCGGTCAACCTGATCAAGCGGGTCGTTCCCGAACTGCTCGAGCAAGGCCGGGTGATCCGCGGGGAAATCGGCATCACGCACGTCAATGTGACGGACAACGGCCTGCGGATCGCCCGCATGACGCCCAAGGGACCGGCCGAGCGGGCGGGTCTGCGAGGACCGAAGATCGGCCGGCGGGGCCCGTTCGTCATCGAAGACTTCGGAGCGGCGGACATCATCACCGCCGTCGACGGCGAGAAGGTCGAGAAGCCCTCGGACTTCCTGGGGAAGATCGAATCCAAGAAGCCGGGGGACCAGGTTGTCGTGACGGTACTCCGCGAGGAGAAATCGATCGAAGTCCCGGTGACGCTCGGCGGCGAAGCGACACCGGGAAGCAGCGAACTGGAGCTCTAGTGTTTTGGCACAGCCAGGACTTGGGTTCGTTAGATTAGCCGGAACGCGCTAGCGTCCGGTTCGAACCGGGGGCTAGCGCCCGCCGGCTAATGGACGCAACCCAAAATCCTTGGTGTGACAAAGCTCCAGGACCGCGGCGGTCCGGGCCGTCGAACGGGCTCTCAGGGTCGAGAGAATCAGCCGGCACGCGCCAGCGCCCGGTTCCCAATGTGGCTGCGATTGGCAGGAAAGAAAGCGATAGCTTGAACCGGACGTTGGCGGGGGCCGACGGAGGCGTTGTTCTCCTCCGGGCGTCCCGGCGCAGGACTGTCGTCCGCGGCCTAGAAGCTGTTTCAAGAGCTCTTTTGCCACAGAGCTCTTTTGCCACAGAGGACGCAGAGAGCCCTCTGGGTTCTCTGAAACCTCCGTCGTTACCGAACAACCGACAGGCCTGATGGTTGGAGATGGCTCTAAACGGTCTTGAGGTACTGCGAGACCGCTTCCTGCCAGGACGGCATCGTCATTCCCGTGATGCGCTCCAGCTTTGAGCAGTCGAGGCGGCTGTAGGGGGGACGCCGCGCGGCGGTCGGGTATTCGCTCGAGGGGATCGCGGTCACCGGGGTCGGGAGCCCGGCGAGCCGCACCGCTTCGCTCGCGAGGGCATGCCAGGAGCACTGGCCGGAGTTCGTCGCGTGATAGAGACCGTAAGCGTCGGTGGCGAGCAGCCGGGCCGTGGCGGCGGCGACATCACGCGTCCAGGTCGGCGTGCAGATCTGGTCGCTGACGACGCGAAGCTCCGGCTTCTCCCGCGCGAGCCGCAGCATCGTCTGGACGAAGTTTCCCTTGGCCTTCGTCGCCGCCCGGCCGTAGAGGCCGCAGGTCCGCACGACGAAGTGCCGGGGGCAGTTCATCCGTACGGCGTGCTCTCCCGCCAGCTTCGACGCGCCGTAGAGGCTGACCGGAACAGGTACGTCGTCTTCCCTCCAGGGGCGAAGGGGAGAGGGGAGCCCCAATCCAAAGACGTAGTCGGTGCTGAAGTGCACGAGCGTCAACTCACGGCTGCCGCAGTACCGCGCCAGGTGAGCGGGGCCGATGGCGTTGACGGCAAACGCGCGCTCGGGCTCGGACTCCGCCTTGTCGACAAGGTTGTAGGCGGCAGTGTTGATGACGACGTCGGGCCGCGCCGCATCGAGGACGTTTGAGACCGCCTCGACGTCGACGATGTCGAGCTCTTCGTGCGTGAGCGGAATCAGGTCGGGAAACAGCGGCGCCAAGTCGCTCGCAAGCTGTCCCCCGGCACCGATCAGAGCGACGCGCATG
>JAEYWB010000095.1 GCA_023429275.1 Planctomycetota bacterium | reverse complement strand
GAGCGCGGGTTTGCAAACGGCAGCTCCATGGCCCGCGACCGCGCTCCGCTGGCGCGCCGCGGCTAAAAGGTCGTCCGGACTCGGGGCGACCTATGCCAATTGCCGCCAGCCACTACAATTCTCCGCTGATTTCTCTCGCCCCTTCCCGAGTCCCCGAGCCCATGTACGACGTTCACGACCTGACCCGCCAGCTTCAGAAGTCCAACGACTCCAAGATCGTGATGCTCGTCGGCGACGGGCTCGGCGGCCTGCCGCTCGAGCCGGGTGGAAAGACGGAGCTCGAGACTGCCAATACGCCGAACCTCGACGCCGCCGCCCGTCGCGGGACGCTCGGCCAGACGATTCCCGTTCTTCCGGGCATCACCCCGGGGAGCGGTCCCGGGCACCTCGGCCTCTTCGGTTATGACCCGCTCAAGTACCAGATCGGCCGCGGCGTTCTCGAGGCCCTCGGGATCGACTTCGAGCTCGGCCCGAACGATGTCGCCATCCGCGGAAACTTCTGCACGATCGACGGCAACGATCTGATCACCGACCGACGGGCCGGCCGCATCAGCAGCGAACAGGCCGCGCCGATCTGCGAGAAGCTGCACAAGGGAGTGAAGATTCCCGGTGTGGAAGTCTTCGTGAAGCACGTCAAGGAATACCGGCTCGTCATCTGCTTCCGGGCTCCGGGGCTCGAAGGGGAAGTTCACGACACCGACCCGCAGAAGACGGGCGTCAAGGCCCTCGATCCGGTCGCGAAGGCCCCCGGGTCGCAGCGGACCGCCGAGATCGCAAAGGAGTTCCTCCGGCAGGCCAAGGAGATCCTCAAGGACTGTGCTCCGGCCAACTTTCTGACGATGCGCGGCATCGACAAGAAGCCGCCGATCCCGACCTTCGAAGAGGTCTACGGCCTCAGGGCGGGTGCCCTCGCCGTCTACCCGATGTACCGCGGCCTGGCCCGGCTCGTCAGCATGGACATCCTCGACGCCGGGCAGACGCTCGACGACCAGTGCGCCCAGCTCAAGAAGAGCTGGAACGACTACGACTTCTTCTTCATCCACTTCAAGTACACCGACTCGAGCGGCGAAGACGGCGACTTCAAGAAGAAGGTCGCCAAGACCGAGGAGCTCGACACGGCGATCCCGAAGATCATGGCCCTCAATCCGACGGTCCTGATCGTGACGGGCGATCACAGCACGCCGAGCAAGATGAAGTCCCACAGCTGGCATCCGGTCCCGACGATGATCGTCGCCGACACCTGCCGCTTCGACGGCTCGACCGGCTTCGGCGAGGCGGACTGCCGCAAGGGTGGCCTCGGGACTTTCGAAGCGAAATACCTGATGCCGATGGCGCTGGCCCACGCCGGACGGCTGGAGAAGTTCGGGGCATAGGAGAGGAGTCAGGATTCAGGACCAAGGTGGACGGCCATCCACAACCTGAATCCTGGATCCTGTTTCCTGAATCCTTTTTCATGACCGCATCTCGGCCAGCACGCCGCGAACCCCCTGCCCCAGCAGGATCGTGTCGACCCCGGCGACGAGCAGCGTGTAGCCCTTCTCGGCGTAGGGACGGATCGAGGCGGGCGTGACGCCGAAGATCCCCAGGTGCAGCCCCGCCCGCCGGCAGACGGTCGTGACCCGGTCGATCGCCGCGACGACGTCGGGATGGTCGATCTGTCCCATGAGTCCCATGCTGGCCGAAAGGTCGTAGGGACCGACGAGGACGCCGTCGACCCCCTTGACCGCCGTGATCGCTTCGATGTTCTCGACCGCCCGGATGTTCTCCGCCTGGACGATGACGAGCGTCTGCTCATTCGCCGAGCCGACGTACGGCTGGAACTGAAGTCCGTAACCGTGAGCCCGTGCGATGCCGACGCCGCGAGCGCCATGCGGCGGGTAGCGGCTGTACTGCACGACTCGGGTCGCCTGCTCGGCGGTATTGACCTGCGGAACGATGATCCCCGCCGCGCCGAGGTCGAGCGCCCGCTTGATCGGCGTCTCGTCCGAGCCGGGAACGCGAACGAGACAGGGCGTCCGGCGACTGACCGTCTGCAGCACGAGCTGCACCTCGGCCGCCTCGAACGGACCGTGCTCGGCATCGACGAACAGCCAGTCGAACCCTGCGTCCGAAAGGATCTCGGCAACCGCTCCGGAGGGGAGGGTCAGCATGGTCCCGAGGAGCTTTTCCCCGGCGAGGAAACGTTGACGGAATTCGGAGGACATCTGTTCGGCCAGAGAGTGCGGGCGGGGTGATGAGGGAGGGCTACAAGTTGAAGTCTCTCCGGCGGAATCGCAACGAAGGCCGTTTTCGGTATCGTGTGGAATCGTCCTGACTCCTCGTGCCCCTCCGAATGTCCCAACCTTCACTCGAACCGACAAGACGCCTCAAGTGGCAACTCCCGGCCGAGGCCATCACGATCCGCATCCGCTGGTTCGGGCTTTGCGTCGGCTACGTCTTCGTCAACTTCCTTTCGCAACCGCCGAACCGGCCGGAACTGAACGGGATCCTCACGCTCGGGGCGATCTACGCCCTCCTCGACACCTTCTGGAGCCGGCGCGGCAAGGTCTTCCTCAGCCAGACGCCACTGTTCGTCTCACTGATGGAGGCGATCTTCATCGGCCTCCTGTGCCACTTCGACAGGGGGGTCGACAGCCCCTTCCGCTTCTATTACTTCCTGTCGCTCCTCGTCTGTGCATTCCGACATTCGCCATGGACGACCTACCTCACTCTCGCCTTCCACGCGGTCAGCTATGCACAGCTCGCGCTCGGCAACCGCTCGACGCCTGCCGATCCGGCATCATTTGTCCTGATGCTCGTCTTCATGGCGTGGGTCACCTGGGCAAGCACGGCCCTCGCGACGCTCGTCAAAGCGGCGACAGAACGGCTCGCCGAGCTCAACGCCGAGCTGCAGGAGAATCAGAAGCATCTCGAGCGGCGGATCGCCGAGCGGACGAGCGAGCTTCAGCAGTCGCAGGCGATGCTGGTCCAGCAGGAGAAGCAGGCGGCATTCGGGCTCCTGGCCGCCGGGATCGCGCACGAGGTCGGAAACCCTCTCGCCGCCATCAGCGGGCTCGTGCAGATGATGAACCGCAAGCCTCTCGAGCCCGACATGCATGAGCGGCTCGGTCTTGTCGACGAGCAGCTTCGCCGCATCCAGCGAATCCTCCGCGAGCTGGTCGACTTTTCGAGGCCGGCCTCGCACGAAGTGAAGCTGTGCGACATCCAGGAGGTGATCGAATCGGCGCTGAACGTCGCGAAGTATTACAAGCGGATGAAGGGGAAGCGGATCCTGACCGACTTTGCCCCCGACCTGCCGCGCGTCCAGATCGTCCGCGACCAGATGCTGCAGGTCTTCCTGAACCTGATCCTCAACGCCCTCCATGCGACTCAGGAAGGGGGCGTGATTTCCATCACGACCGGGCTGCAGAAAGGATGGATCGACATTCGCGTGCGCGACGACGGTCACGGAATCCAGCAGTCGGACCAGCGGCGGCTGTTCCAGCCGTATTTCACGACGAAGGAGACCGGGACGGGACTGGGGCTGTTCGTCTGCCGGAACATCGTCGAAGACTTCAGGGGAACGATCGAGCTGAGCGAGTCGACCTCCGCCGGAACGGCGTTCCAGGTGCGCCTTCCGGCTGGACAGGGTTAAAAACTGTCGATGCCCGAGCGGTCCGCTCCGCGCGGAGTCGCTCCGACGCCGTACCGGGAACAGGCGCCATCACTGATCAATCTGTCTCGATGTGACGATCTCGCTACACATCAACGCACAAGCAACCGACGATGTGAGCGTCCCTTCAGTCGAATCGAACTTGGTGCATGTGACGCAAAGCATGACGCAGAAAAGAAAAATGCCCGGCAGCAGGAACTGAAGTGTGAGGCGGGCCAGCACTCCACTCCGCTCAACCGCTGTCGGGCGACGGAATCTTAGCGAGCTATTCACAGAGTCAAGTGACTCTCTGGGCAATATGCCGGACAGGGGGTCCAATTTCCTGTCCGAGAGAATCGGAGGGGCCGACGGGATCGTTTTATGACGACCGGGACACCCGTTTGCGGGCCGGCGCGGCCGCCGTCGATGCAACAGGAGACGCGTCTGTCCGGACAGGCCGATCGCAATTTCCGCCCCCAGAAAGGGGTCATTCTGACGCGAAGCGATAGCCGACCCCCTGCTCCGTCAGGAGATACCGAGGCCGGGCGGGGTCCTCTTCCAGCTTCCGGCGCATGCTGGCGACGAAGACGCGCAGGTAATGGTTTTCCTGCGAATCCTGCGGTCCCCAGACTTCCCGCAGCAGAAACCGATGCGTCAGCACCTTGCCGGCGTGGCGGATCATCGTTGACAGAAGCTTGTACTCGAGCGGCGTCAGATGAACCTCTTTCCCCTTTCGGTACACGAGCCGGGCCGCAAAATCGACACGGAGATCCCCGATGGTGACCGTCGTCGCTTCGGGCCCGACCCTTTGAGCGTGACGCAGGGCCGTCCGCATCCGGGCAAGGAGTTCTCCGACGCCGAATGGCTTGGTCACATAGTCGTCGGCTCCGCTGTCGAGCGCCCGGATCTTCTGCGGTTCCTCATCGCGTGCGGAGAGAACGATGATCGGAGACGTGTACCACTCCCGCAGCCGCTTCAGAACGTCCTGGCCGTCGATGTCGGGCAGGCCGAGGTCGAGAACGATCAGGTCGGGCGGCCCGGCTGCCGCCATCCGCAGCCCTTCTCCGCCAGTCACCGCTTCACTGACCCGGTAACCCTCGTTCGTCAACGACGCCTTCAGGAATCGGCGAATCGGCTGCTCGTCTTCAATCACCAGGATGTGATGGCCGCTCGGTTGCATGGCGCTACTCAATGACGATCTGTGGTGCGTCCTTAGGGAGCGGCAGCCGGATGACGAACTCGGCGCCACCATCCGTGCGGTTGGATGCGACAATCGTGCCGCCGTGAGCCTTGATGATAGCCCGACAGATGGCGAGTCCGAGGCCACTTCCCCGACCGCCGTCAGCCATCGGCGACGCGCGGTAGAACTTGTCGAAGACTCGCTCCGCCGCGCCGGCCGGCAGGCCCGGGCCATTGTCCGAGACCGCAATACGCACGTGCTTTCCATCAACGGCCCCTCTGACGGTCAGTTCGGCTCCTTCGGGCGTGTAGCGGGCCGCATTCTCGAAGAGGTTGACGAAGACCTGTTCCAGGAGGAGGCCGTCGACATTCAGCAGAGGGAGCCCGTCCGCCAGGTGGACGGCGACCTTGTGCCGGGCGAGCTCTCGACGAGTCCGATGGAGCGCCGAACCGACGATCTCCTCCAGGACATGCCACTGGCGGTTCGGAGTGGCCGCTCCGGCGTCCAGTTTCGACATCTGCAGAATGTTGTCGAGAAGACGATTGAGGCGGGCCGCCTCATCCGCCACCGTTTCCAGCAGCTGTCGACGCATCTCTTCGTCGACCGCGGCGGCCTGCAACAGGCTGCTGCTCGCCCCGGCGATGGCGGCGAGCGGTGTCTTGAGGTCGTGAGACACGCTGCTCAGCAGGCTGCTGCGAACCTGTTCGGCTTCGGCCTGGATACGAGCGTCAGCCGCTTCGATCGCAAGTTGATCCCGTTCGAGAGCCAGGGCGAGCTGGTTGGCGCAGGCTTCCAGGAGGCGGCGGAACTCCGGGTCGAGCAACCGCCCGGCGTCCGGCACGCGAACGGCCATCGCGCCGTGCGTCCCCTGCGAGCCGGTCAACGGAAAGAATAGCGCCGCAGCCCCCGGGAGCGTGTTCGTGCCGGCCCCGGCCACCTGGTCGTTCTCAATCACCCACTGGGCCACCGGCAGACTCATCGAATGCCTGGCGATCGCGCCGTCGCGCCCGAACGCGAGTTCCGGAGTCCCGGATGGCTGCCGCAGATAGATCGCGGCTTCCCCGCCAAGCATCTCGGCGACCTTGTCCCCCGCTGCTCCGACGAGAAACGCGTTTCCATACAAGGAGCTCAACTGCTTGCCCAGCTCGTACAGGGATGCCGTCCGCCGCTCCCGCAGGCGGGTGTTTTCAACCTGTGCCCGCAGCCGGGATGTCAGCGTGCCGATGACGAGCCCGATGGCGAGCATGACCGCAAACGTGACGACGTACTGCGCGTCGGCAACGGCAAATGTGTAAAACGGCGGAACGAAGAACAGGTCGAACACCAGCACGGCCAGGATGCTCGCAAACACGGCGGGTCCCCGTCCGTGGCGAAAGGCCGCCCAGGCAACCGCCGCGAGAAACAGCATCACCGTGTTCGCCTCGGCGTCGGCGAAATGCAGGAAGCGAAGCCCGTAGGCGAGAACGCCCGTCAGGGCGACGAGTGCCGTGACTGAGGCATAAGGGAGTTTTGTCGCAGGGGTTGCCGTTCGGGCGGCGGGATGTTCGGTCTCTTCCTCCTCGCCGTGAATGACATAGACGTCGATATCGCCGCTCTTGTCCAGCAGGTCGTCGACAACGGTTCCGAAGATCAGTCGCCGCCAGCGAGGCTGGTTGGTCTTGCCGATCAGGATCTTCGTCACGTTGCGCGAGCGGGCGTAATCGAGAATCGTTTCGGTCACGTCCTGCCCCGCCAGGGTCGCCGTCTCCGCCCCGAGCCGCTCGGCGAGCCGGAAATGTTGACTGGTCTGCTGTCGAGCCGGAGTGCTGGGCGATTCGCCTGTGAGATCGACGGAGACCGCCACCCACGGAGCATCGAGGGCCGCGGCCATGCGTCGCGCGGTGCGGATGACGCGGGCCGTCGTGGGACTCGGACCGACGCAGACGAGAAGCCGCTCGGCGGTGGCCCATGGCCGATTCGCCGATTTCGCGCGCCGGGCCGACTCGACATCGGCATGGATCCGGCGGGCCGCCTGCCGCAGCGAAAGCTCCCGGAGAGCGGCCAGATTGGCTTTCTGGAAGAAGCTCTGAATCGCCCGCTGCGCCTGTTCCGGCATGTAGACCTTGCCGGCCTTGAGCCTCAGCAGCAGTTCCTCCGGAGAGATGTCGACGAGTTCCAGGTCCGCGGCCAGATCGAACACCTTGTCGGGAACCGTTTCCCGGACGGTCACTCCGGTAATCTGCCCGATCACATCGTTGAGGCTTTCAATGTGCTGGACGTTCAGCGTCGTCCAGACGTTGATGCCCGCCGCGAGAAGCTCCTCAACGTCCTGCCACCGCTTGTCGTGTCGACACCCGGCGGCGTTCGTATGAGCCAGTTCATCGACGAGAATCAGCTCGGGCCGCCGGGCAAGGGCGGCGTCGACGTCAAAGTCCCGAAGCCGAACGCCGCGATGCTCGAACTGACGCACCGGGAGGACTTCCAGACCGGAGAGCAGCGCTTCCGTTTCGGGCCGGCCATGCGGTTCGACATATCCGACGACGACGTCCCGTCCCTCCGCCTTCGCCCGCCGGGCATTCTCCAGCATCGAGTAGGTCTTCCCGACACCGGCCGCGTATCCGAAAAACACCTTCAGGGAACCGCGTCTTTCGTTCCCCTCGGATCCGTTTGCCTGCTGCAGCCACGACTCCGGTGTCGGCCGATCATCGGACATCGTCATGGACTTCCCCCGCGGATCGCCAGCCCCGCCAGGACCCCGATCAGGACCAACTGCAACACGAGTCCTGTGCAGACCAGCGTCATAAGGCGCGACAGTCGCCGGTCGACACTCGTCAGAGTCGGCTGGAGTGTGGCCGAGAGTCTCTCGACCGGGTAGCTCGGCGCGTTCCCTTCAGGCGTCGGAGCGACGACGTAGAAGCGACACCGGCACCTCTCGCACAAGGTATGCGATCCGAACGCGGATTCGTCGACGGTGTTCTCATGTCGACAGGCGGGGCATGAAACCTGAACGGACATTTCGGCTACCTCGTCTCAACAGGGATGTCGCCCGGTTCCGTCGAGCGACGATCCAGTGCCAGGTTCAATTGAAGAACGTTGACCCGCGGTTCCCCGAGGATTCCGAGGTCCCGCCCCGTCGTCGACTGGCGAACGAGTTTCCGCACGTCCTCCTCAGGCATCCGTCGCAATGCGGCGACCCTCGAGACCTGGAACTCCGCCGCGGCGGGAGTGATGTGAGGATCGAGCCCGCTGCCTGAGGCCGTCACGAGATCGACCGGGACCGGACCTTTCGAAAAGCCCGCGGATTGAAGGGCGGCGATACGGGCGCTGACCGCTTCTTCGAGGCCGGGATGCTGTGGCCCGAAGTTCGAGCCGCTGGAGGCTGCCGCGTTATAGGGAGCTGGACCGGTCGCCGAAAGCCGCCCCCAGAAGTATTCGGGGCGGGTGAAGGATTGCCCGATCAGCTCCGAACCGAGGATCCGTTCTCCATCGCGGATGAGGCTGCCGTTGGCCCGCGCCGGGAACGCCGCCTGGGCGATCACGGTCACGACCAGCGGATAGACTCCGCCTGTCAGAACGGTCATGGCGATCAACACGAAAGCCGCCGTACGAATCTGGTCAATCATTTTCTTTTCTCCTCAGGCCAGGCCCGCGGCAGACAGCAGCAGGTCGATCGCCTTGATTCCGATGAACGGGACGATGAGTCCCCCGACGCCGTAGACGAGCAGGTTGTTTCGAAGCAGTTGAGCCGCTCCCACCGGCCGGTAAGCCACCCCCTTCAGCGCCAGCGGAACGAGGGCGATGATGATGAGGGCATTGAAGACGACCGCCGACAGGATGGCGCTCGACGGAGACGACAGCCGCATCAGATCGAGCGCCTTGAGCGAGGGATAGGTTGCCGCAAAGGCCGCCGGAAGGATGGCGAAATACTTGGCGACATCGTTGGCAATACTGAACGTCGTCAGGGAGCCGCGAGTCATCAGCAGCTGCTTGCCGATATTCACGATCTCAATGAGCTTCGTGGGGTTGGAGTCGAGATCGACCATGTTCCCGGCTTCCTTCGCCGCCTGCGTGCCGCTGTTCATGGCCACCGCCACGTCGGCCTGGGCGAGGGCGGGCGCGTCGTTCGTGCCGTCGCCGGTCATCGCCACGAGTCGCCCCCCCTTCTGATACTC
>JAEYWB010000073.1 GCA_023429275.1 Planctomycetota bacterium | reverse complement strand
CCCCTCTCGAAAACCTTCGTCGAGACAGTGGTTATGACTAATTGAACGGTATTGCGGTTAAACGGTGATGACGTCGACCGGGCGAAACTGCTCGAGCCAGGCCACGTCCTGGACCAGCCCCGGATGCTTGTACTGGTAGTCGCCAGTGCCGCGTCGAGACGTCTCTGCGTGGGTGTACGCCTCCCAGGTTCCCGTCGGCAGCCGCCAGAGGTGCGGCGGAGCGAGGACACCCTCTTTTCGGCGGGCCCGCCAGAGGAAGTTGAGGCCCGCGAGGTTCTGGTCGAGCTGGTCGAGGAACCGCCGCGCGTGCGCCGGGTCAGGCATGTCCCCAAACTCGACGAGAAACTCGTACCGGGGGTGCTCCCGCTCGAGACGCCTCGGGACGGCGGTGAAGAGACCCAGCGGAACGCCCGTCGACGAGGCGGCCGCATAGGCCGCTTCGAGCACCTGGTGCTCCGTCACCTTTTCTCCTTCGAGGTCGCCGACCCGCGTCCCTTTCTGAACCAACTCGAGCAACGGGGCCTCCCCCCGGAAGCCGCGGCAGCGAACGATGTCGCCGATGTGGAACCGCGCGTATCCCGCAGCGGTGGTCATCACGAGGTAGTAGTCTCGATCGATCTCGAGCTCGTGCCCCTCGAGCGCGGTCGGCTGCGGGCTGTCGATCTCATCGACCGGAACGAACTCATAGAACCCGGCACCGATCGCGGGGACTCCTTCGGGCTTGCCGTCTTCGAGGGGGATCGTGTGCCGTCCCTCGCTCGAGACGAGCCCCATATCGCGGAGCGGACAGGCACCGAAATAGTCCGGGACATAGCGGATCTGGAAGCCCGCCGTTCCTCCGATCCAGCAGCCGATCACCGGCTGCTTCCAGTAATCCTTTGGAAGAAGTCCACCGCTGCGCGAGGCGATCTCTTCGAGGCGCCCGGCGCCGACCGGGTCGGGTTTCTGAATCTTCCCCGCCAGCCGCGTCCGGATTCCGTCCGGGATCTCGAGGCGGTCGGTCAGCGTCCCCTCCCGGATATCGCGGATGAGCGATTCGGCGTACTCGTTCCCCACCTGTGCGAGGCGGATGATCGTCCCGGGGTTCATGAGGATGATCCAGCCGACATCCTGCAGGATGCACAGCCGCAGCGCCGTGTAGTAACGGGCGACCGGGTCCTTGATGTCGTTGAGATCGCTCGGGACGGCGTAGAACGGACGGATGAAGGGGCTCGTGTACCGGGCGAGCAGGGCGCTCACCATGCTGATCTGGTAGCCGCCGGCCGTCCGGCCCATGTCCCAGGTCCCCGCCAACTGGAGCATGCGGGTCCCGATCTTGCCGGGATGATCGACGAAGTTCTTGAGCCCCCACAGATCCCAGACGTGCTTGTACTCGCGTAGCCAGGTATTCGTGACCGGGTTCAGCTTGGGAGCCCCGGAGCTGCCGGTCGTGATCGTAAACCGCAGCAGCCGCTCGGAAGAGGGGATGAGGGCCGAGGTGTCGCCGGCTGCGACGCGATCGATATAGGGGGCGAACCGGGTGTAGTCGCCGATGGGGACCTTCTTGCGAAAGTCCTCGAGGGTCCGGATCTCGCCGTAGCCGTGGTCACGCCCGAACTGCGTCTCGCGGCAGCGGGCGATGCGTCCGAGAAGCCACTCGCGCTGAACGGCGGAGGCCCGCTCCATCTGCGCGTTGAACTTCCGGAACCGAAGCGCGGCGACGGCTCCGAGCGCCGCGCGTCCGCCGCCGGCGATGACCGCTTTCGTCGTCTTTTCGAAAATCATGGTGTCGATTCGGCGCCGCGCGGCATCAGCGCCACAGGAGGTGAAGTCCGCTCCGTCGAGGAATGTTCTGCGGGGTTCCGATCCACTGCAGCACAAGATAGGAGTCCGGGAGCCGCGGGACAAAGTGGGTCCGCAGCATCGTCCCCCAGGGAGCGTCCCCGCACCGGAGTTTCAGGGCCAGGACAGCCCCTTCCTCCCGCATTCGGACGAGTGCCGCCTGCACGAGTTCGTCGCCGTCTCGCGACGACAATTCCTCGACGGCAATGATGTCGATGACGGCCACGCGCTCTTCCGTCCGGCCGAGGAAGGGCAACACGTGGTAGTTGACCAGTCCGCGGACCGTGCCGCCGAAGTCGGCGACAAGCGTCTGCGACAGGGGACTCCCCGCCAGGTGATGCCGCAGGTCTTCTTCCGTCCAGGCGACCGACAGCGGCAGGGCCTTCGCCTTGCGGTCGAGAAGCTCCGCACAGGCCGGGACATCACCCGTCGTGAACGGGCGAACGCGGAGATCGGCCGTCGGTCGGACGCGAGGGTTGGGGGTGAACGGCCCGCCGATGCGGGTCAGCATCGACTCGAGCGGCCAGACGTTCCAGGCCGCCGCACGAGGGGCGTCGAGGACACGAGCCCAGAACCCGAGCTTCGCGTGGAACGAACGAGTCGGATCGGTCTTCTTCGGGTCGGGCCGCTCGGCCAGAGAATGTTTCGAGCCGAAGAACCGGTATCCCACGACCAGCCCCGCGCCGTGCTCGGCCTGCTGCCGGACCCGTTCGCGCGTCAGCTGGCCCACCATCCCCTGGCCGCGGCAATCGGGAGCGATCGACAGCCAGCTGCCGTGCTGCCCGGTCACGACGCCCGCCGGAGTCCGGAACGAACTGGGGAGGCCGAGCAGCGCGCCGACGAGGCGGCTTCCCTGGTAGGCCGCGAGCTGGTGATGCCGCGCCGCCGGGTCGTCCAGGCGGAGCTGCCATCGCAGATATTCGGGAGACCAGAGGGGGAATGCCATCTTGCCGGCGTAGTCTCCCTTCCACGTGCCGACGACGAACTCCGAAAGCTCTTCAGCGGTGCCGTCGTAAGGGCGGATCTCAAACATCGTTCGCAGTCTTCAAGCAGATGTCGTCCGGCCGGGCAGTCATACTGGCGGGAGAGATTCGGACGGGGAGGGCATTGGAGCATCGCCGGGGACGACAGTCTGCGCCCCGGACCCCGACTTCCGCTCCGTTTCCGCAATGTCCCGTCGCGCAGGCGACACCATCCAGACCACAC
>JAEYWB010000042.1 GCA_023429275.1 Planctomycetota bacterium | reverse complement strand
TTAAGCCCGGGCGAGTTCCCGACGAAAGTCGTCGAAGACCACCGCCCGCGCGGTGGTCTTCCTGTTTGAAGGGGTGACAATTCGGCGTCCCTTCGCGAGGTGCCGAGTGTCTTCCTGGATTGACGTTCCCGACCTGGCCGCCGAGATCTGGCGGCTGGTGGATCAGGTTCCGCCCGGGCAGGTCACGACGTATGGAGACATCGCGCGGCGGCTCGGCGACGTCAAAGGGGCCGCCTCCGTCGCGGAACTGCTGCTGGACCATCAGCACACCTCCGAGTGCCGGTGCCATCGAGTCGTCCGGGCGGGCGGGGCGATCGGCCTCTACGGCGACGGCGGGAGCGAGCGGAAGGCGGAGCGGCTTCAGACGGAGGGTGTTCCGGTTGTCGACGAGGCCGTCCCGGCCGGGCTGATCTGGGCCACGTTCCCGCCAGGGCCCGGGCCGCTCGAACGGCTCCGCGACTTCCAGAACTCCGTGCCGACCCGGCTGTCGCTCGCGGCAACGGGGATCCGTCCCCCGACAATCGGGGCGCTCGATGTCGCCTATCCCAGGCCCGGCATCGCCCTCGGAGCGTACGCACTGCTCGACGCCGACACGCTCGAACTCCTCTGGTCGAGGACGATCGAGACGGCCGTGACGTTCCCCTATATCCCGGGCTACCTCACCTTCCGCGAGCTGCCGGTCCTCGAGGCGCTCTGGCGGGAGGTGCTGGCGGAGGACCGGGCCGGGGAGGTCGTCATGATCGACGGCAACGGCATCCTCCATCCGCGGCGGGCGGGGATCGCGGCAACCTTCGGCCTGCTGGCGGAAGTTCCGACGATCGGCGTCACGAAGTCGCGGCTCTGCGGGCAAATCGTCGGCGACCTCGAACCTCTGGTCCCCTCCGCGGTCATGGACGGAGACGAACTGCTCGGAGCCGCGATCGCCCCGGCAACCGGCTCGGCGAAGCCGATCTTCGTCTCGCCGGGGAATCTCCTGGGAATCGAGGACGCGACCCGGATCACGCTTTCGACATTCCGCGACCACCGTGTCCCGGAACCGATCTACCACGCGGACCGGCTCTCGAAGGGACGCGGGGCTTGAGTGCTCCGGTTTGTGCTCCGGGGTCTCCTGGTCGATCGGAAGAGGGAGATTCACCACCAAGACACCAAGCACCAAGACACGAAGGAAGACGAAGAAGAAGCAGAGAGCCGCGTAGGGGATGGCTGGCTTTGTGAATTCTTCGTGTCTTCGTGGTTCAACTCCTTCCTTCCACACCACGGGCGTCCAGAATTTTTCGCCGCCGCTTCTATGTGACGAGCCTGTTCCGCAGAATGGCGGCGTTCCACCTCCGATTCCTTCCGCAACGAAGAACTGCCATGCGCTCGCTCCTCACGGTTGCGCTCTCCTTTCTCTCCCTGGCGTCGACCGCGTTCGCCGAGGATCGGCCTGCCGGCGTTCCCGAGTCATACCGTCTCCTCTACAGCCAGGACTTCTCGAAGCCCGATGCGCTGACGGATTTCGTCATGAGCGATGCGGCGGCGTGGCGGCTTGCTCCCGCGACGGATAAGGACCCGCCCGCTCTCGAACTGCACAAGCAGAGCAAGTACAAGCCCGCCGTCCGCTCCCCGTTCAACATCGCCCTCATCGGCGACCAGACGTTCGGCGACTGCATCATCGAGGCGGAGTGCCTGCAGACCGGTAAGGAGTACGGCCACCGGGACATGGTGATCTTCTTCGGCTTCGAGAAGCCCGACCAGTTCTACTACACGCACATCGCCACGAAGGGGGACGACCACGCCAACCAGATCTTCATCGTGAACAAGAACCCCCGTCTCAAGATCTCGACAAAGACCAACGTCGGGAACAACTGGGGGCTCGATGTGTGGCACAAGGTCCGGGTCGAGCGCCGCGTGTCGGACGGGACGATCAAGGTCTATTTCGACGACCTCGCGAGCCCGATCATGGAGGCGAACGACAAGAACTTCGGCAAAGGCTGGGTCGGCTTCGGCTCGTTCGACGACACCGGCAAAGTGACCCGCGTGCGGGTCTGGGGAACCGAATCCGAGAAGAAGACGGCCCCTCCGTTCGTCTCTGCCGCCGAGACCCGGAACAAGTAGTTGCTTTGAGACGCCGTCACACTCGGACGCGGTAGAACACCCGGAACGCGCTGGCGTCTGGCTGACGGTCGATACCGCAGGGCGGACGAGGGACCCGCGAATCGAGACGCGACGGTCTATCCCTTCCGCACCCCGATCGTCAGCAGCAGATTCGCCCACAGGGCCTGCTCGCCGGTCTGGATCGTGAGGACGTGATCGCGGCTGGCGACCGCGTCGTAAAAGTCCCACTTCTGGATCGGCTGGAGTTCGATCGGCAGGCCGCACTCCTTCAGGATCCCGCGGTACTCGTTCCAGATCGGCGGGTCGCCGTGCTGCGCATACGGGTCGTCCGCCGGGATCCCCATCGTGTTCGCCGCTTCGATCGGGATGGCGCTCGCCAAGGCCCGCAGCACCTGCGTACAGCTCACGAGCCCCGGGCTGAGGTTGAGACAGATCAGCTCGGCATTCGGTCCAAGCGTGTTGTGCGCGGGGTAGTTTCCGTCCGCGATCAGCACCTTCGAGTGATGCCCGGCTCGGCCCAGAATCATGTTGATGTGTGGATGAATCAGCTGGTGCTTGAGCATGAGCGGGGCTCGACAGAGGGCAAAGAAAACCGATTGATGGAAGTATTCGACCTCTCCGATGAAAGACCGTCAATTGCCTCGCTTCTGACATCAGTTTTGCACTGGAATTCCATCAGCTGGAGTGCCCGACGAAGCGAGTCGGCACCCGGGGACGTGGTTGGTGCGCCTCCAACGTGGTCGCCCGATCCGCATCGCAAGGTGGTCAGATGGCCACCCGGGTGAGTAAAATCCCAGCGGATCACGCGACTCAAGATGGCTAAGGCCCGCGCGGCATGTGAGTTGCAACCCCTAACTCATGCTCGATGTTTGATGGGCGGGTGGGATCGCAGGAAGTGGTCTGACGCCTCGGGTGTAAGCGAGTTGTCCGATAGGAGTCTGCGATGTCTTTGGAACTGCTTTCTCTCTTTGCGTTCTCGGTGCTTCTGGCAATTTCCGGCCAGGTGTTCGGTGCCGGGTTTGCCAACCTGATGGCGATGATTCTGATGGTGCTCTTCGCCGTGATGCTCAGTGTCCGAGGTCTGAAGAAGCCCGTCGTCTAGCTTGTTTCGCCGCGCTCACTGGGGAGGCCGGTGGATTCCTTGTGGTAGTGCTCCTGCTGGAATTGTCTTTGCCAGGGCCATGAACGTCCCTGGTTTGCGACCATAACCTCCGTCAGCGCGGCTCGCCGCAGGCTCCCCCGCCTGTTCCCTTCCTTCAGTGATGCGAGTTCGGCATGTCCCCCGTGACTGATGCTCCCGCGGCGCCGCGCTCTTCGGCGCCGATTTCCTCCGCTTCCCGGAAGCGGAGGGAACGCTGGCTGTTCCGGACCGAGGCGGATGAAGACCTCGCACGTTCGGAAGTCCTCAGCGTCGACCAGCTCGAACGGCATGGCCGCGCGCTCGCGAACTGGCACTCCCTCGGCAAGGGACGCGCCCGCGATCTCCTCCTTCCCCGGCTCTCCGAGAACGCCCGGATTCTCCGCGAGGCGTACGAACTCACCCATGCCGCCCTCAAAGAGGGGCTCGGCATCGTCCCGGCGGCCGAGTGGCTCATCGACAATTTCTATGTCATCGAGACGCAGGTCCGGCTGGCGAAACAGCACCTCCCTCGAAACTACAGCCGTGAGCTCCCCCGCCTGGCCGGCGGACCGTCCGACGGACTCCCGCGGGTCTACGACATCGCGATGGAGCTCATCAGCCACGCGGACGGCAAGCTCGACGCCGACAACCTGCGGCAGTTCGTCGCCGCTTACCAGGCGGTGACCCCGCTGACCCTCGGCGAGCTGTGGGCGATCCCGATCATGCTCCGCCTCGCGCTCGTCGAGAACCTGCGGCGGATCGCGATCCGCGTCGCCTGGCAGCAGCGGGACAGAGAGCTGGCCGGCGCCTGGGCGAGCCGGGTCCTCGACGTCCTCGAGCACGATCCCAAGAACGTCATCGTCACGCTCGCGGAGCTGATCCAGAGCGATCCGCCGATGCGGGCCGGATTCGTCGCCGAGTTCGCCCAGCGGCTCCAGGGGCGGGCCAACCAGATTCCCGCCGCGATGCAGTGGATCGAGCACCGGCTGGCCGAACAGGGGCAGACGGTCGAACGGCTCGTGCATCTCAACACCCAGGTCCAGGCGGCCGACCAGGTCTCGATCGGCAACACGATCACGAGCCTCCGTTCGCTCGGAGCGATGGACTGGCGGCAATTTGTCGAAGAGCAGAGCCGGGTCGAGCGGATCCTGCGGAGCGATCCCGCGGGGGTGTATCCGCAGATGAGCTTCGCCACCCGCGACCGCTACCGGCATGTCGTCGAGGAGATCACGAAACGGTCTCCCCAGACGGAAGCCCAGGTGGCCCGGGCGGCGATTGAGCTCGCCCAGGAGCTGCGCCGCGACCGGATCGACGCTCCGGAAGACTTCCGGGAACATGCCGAGCACGAACTCCGGCAGCACGTCGGCTACTACCTGCTGGACGAGGGCCGTGCGGCGCTCGAGCGGCAGGTCGGCTATCGCCCCGGGCCGGCGCAGCGGATCGCGCGGGTCGGTCGCCGGTTTCCACTGGCGAGTTACTTCGGAGCGATCCTGCTCGTCTGGGGGCTTACGGTCTGCGGAATCGGCGCGGCCGCCTGGGGGGCCGGGATCCTGACGACGAGCCGGATCATCCTCTGGCTTCTGCCGCTCGTCCTCGTCGGGTTCGCGGCGTTCCAGTTCGCCCTCTCGATCGTCAACTGGCTGTCGACCCTCATCGTCCGGACCCGCCCGGTCGGTCAGCTCGATTTTTCACACGGCATTCCCCAGGAGTGCCGGACGATCGTCGTCGTTCCGACGATGCTCACGAGCGCCGGCGGTGTCCGGAGCCTGCTCGACCAGCTCGAGGTCCGCTACCTCGCCAATCGGGAGCGGCACGTTCACTTCGCCCTGCTGACCGATCTCGGCGACGCCGATGAAGCGGTGAAGCCGGCGGACGCGGCCCTGATCGAACAGGCCCGCGCCGGGATCGAGGAGCTGAACCGGAAGTACGTCGATGGCCGGTCCGACCTGTTCTACCTCTTCCACCGTCCGCGGCTTTACAACGAGCGCGAACAGGTCTGGATGGGACACGAGCGGAAGCGCGGCAAACTCGAAGACCTGAACGCCCTGCTCCGCGGGGGACGGCGGGATGCCTTCAGCGTCATCGTCGGCAATCTCCAGCCGCTGGCGAATGTCCGGTTCGTCATCACGCTCGACACTGATACCCAGCTGCCGCGCGATGCTGCGCGGGAGCTCATCGGCTGCATGGCCCATCCGCTCAACCGCCCCCGGTTCGACCAGACGACCGGCTGCGTCCGCGGCGGTTACGCCATCCTTCAGCCCCGCGTCGCCCTCACGGTGCCGGAGGCCAACGCGAGCGAGTACAGCCGCCTGTTCGGAGGAGACGCCGGGATCGACCCCTATACCGGCCAGGTGAGCGACGTCTATCACGACATCTTCGGCCACGCGAGTTTCATCGGCAAAGGGATCTACGACCTTCACGCCTTCGAGGCCTCGCTCAAGGACCGGTTCCCCGAGAACACGATCCTCAGCCACGACCTGATCGAAAGCTGTCATGCCCGGACGGGGCTCGTCAGTGACGTGACCCTGTTCGAAGGCTTTCCGTCGCGGTATCTCGCCGACGCGAGCCGGCGGCACCGATGGGTTCGAGGGGACTGGCAGCTCCTCTGCTGGCTCACGCGACGTGTCCCGGGGCCGCAGGGGACCGCGCCGAATCCGCTGTCGCTTCTTTCCCGCTGGAAGATCTTCGACAACCTTCGCCGCAGCCTGACAACGCCCCTGTTGCTCGCCGCGTTCGTCGTCGGGCTCGTGCTCGTCCCGGCGTGGGCCGGGTTCTGGACCGGGGCTCTCCTGGCGATTCAGTTCCTTCCGAACATCATTACGGCGCTTCCCGGCTTCTTCCGCGTCCCCGAGGAGATGCCGCTCGGCCTGCACATCAAGTCCAGGTTCAAGGCCCTCGGCAAGTCGCTTCTGCAGACGTTGTTCGGCCTGTCGGTGCTCCCCTACGAGGCGCACTGGAATGCCGACGCCGTCGTCCGGGTGCTGTACCGAATGTTCGTGAGTCGGCGCGGGCTTCTCGAATGGACCACCGCCAGCGACGCCGAACGCCGCGCCGCCGGGAATCTGCGTGACCACTACGAGCTGATGTATGCCTGCACGATCGTGCCGATGACGCTGCTCGCGGTCCTGGCGGTCTTTGCCCCTGCGGCGATGCTTCCCGCCACGCCGCTTCTGGTACTGTGGCTCGTCGCCCCCTGGTTTGCGTGGAAGCTCTCGCAGCCTCGCGCCAAGCAGGTGGCCCACCTCACCCTCGAGCAGAAGATCGCCCTTCGTCGGCTGGCCCGGCAGACCTGGCACTATTTCGACACCTTCGTGACGGAGCAGGAGAACTGGCTCGCTCCCGACAACTACCAGGAAGTCCCGACCGGAGTCGTTGCGGCCCGGACGAGTCCGACCAACATCGGGATGGGCCTGCTCGCGAATCTCTCGGCCTGGGACTTCGGGTACATCTCGACCACCCAGACGGCCCAGCGGATTTCGAGGACGTTCGGGACGCTCGACCAGCTCGAGCGTTTCCATGGACACTTCTACAACTGGTACGAGACCCGCACGCTCAATCCGATCCACCCGCAGTACGTTTCGGCGGTCGACAGCGGGAACCTGGCGGGGCTCCTGCTGACGCTTCGCGGGGGGCTCGAGCATCTCGGCGAGCGCCCGGTCGTGCGGCAGGAATGGTTCGAGGGACTCGCCGATACGCTGCGTGTCGCGATCGCCCAGGGTCAGCCGCGACCCGGCGAGCGGGGAACGGCGCTCATGCCGCGGGAGCTCCAGCTGCGGATGGACCGGCTCCTGTCGGAATGCAGGACGAACATCGCCGGACTGACGGCGGCGCACCGGCAGTTCGGGCATCTCGCGGCGGGAGTGTCGGATCTCCTTCCCGCCGTGACGCACCTGCAGGGGATCGGTCCCCGGATCGTTCCGTGGCTCCAGCGGTTCGAGCGGCAGTGCCGTGATTTCGAGTCGGAGATCGTCCGGCTTGCTCCGTGGGTCGTCATGACGATCCCGACGATCGACGAGAACCTGTCGCTTGACGCCGAGGCTCGCGGAAAGTTCCAGAAGGTCGTCGACCAGATCGAGGCTCTCGATCGCGCCTGCCTGCTGAAAGACCTTCCGAAGCGGGCCGAGGAGGTCCGGACTTCTCTCGAAGATCTCGTGGTCCCTCCCGCCGAGTTTTCGAAGAACGGTCATGGCGAGGCCCCGGGCATCGAACGCTCGTCCGCGGGCCCGCGCGAGCTGTGGCTGACGCTGATCGAGATGTTCGACGCCTCGGCCCAGGAGTCGGCGGCGCTCCTCCGGACGCTGGAATCACTCGCGCTCCAGTGCGGCGAGTTCGCCAACATGGATTTCCGGTTCCTGTACGACTCGCGGCGCGACCTGCTTGCCATCGGCTACAACGTCAGCGACCGCCGGATGGACCAGAGCTTTTACGACCTGCTTGCCTCCGAGGCGCGGGTCGCCAGCTTCGTCGCCATCGCCCAGGGGCAGCTCCCCCGGGAGCACTGGTTTGCCCTCGGCCGGATGATGACGACGCAGGATGGAGACCCGACGCTGCTCAGCTGGTCGGGGTCGATGTTCGAATACCTGATGCCGATGCTGCTCCTTCCGCAGTATGAGGGGACGCTCCTCGACTTCGGCTGCCGCGGGGCGGTCGCCCGGCAGATCCAGTACGGCAAGCAGCACGGCATCCCCTGGGGGGTGTCGGAGAGCTGCTACAACGTCACCGACGTCAACATGACGTACCAGTACCGGGCGTTCGGCGTCCCGGGACTGGGCCTGCAGCGCGGACTCGGCGAAGACCTCGTCATCGCTCCTTATGCGAGCGTGATGGGGCTGATGGTCACCCCCGCCGCCGCGTGTGAGAACATTGCCCTGATGGAGAAAGCGGGCTGGCTCGGTGAATGGGGATTTGTGGACGCCGTCGACCACACCCCGAGCCGCCGCGCACCCGATGGCTCGCCGGTCCCCTGCCGGACCTACATGGCCCACCACAGCGGCATGAGCCTCCTTGCGCTGACGTCGGTCCTTCTCGACCGGCCGATGCAGCGGCGGCTCCTTTCCGACCCGCTCATGAAAGCACACGACCTCCTGCTGCAGGAGCGCGTGCCGGACGTCATCCGTCCTGTCTATCCGCACCCCGCCGAGATGCGCGAGGTCCCCGTCGCCACGACCGACGAGACGGGAGCGGAAGAGCCCGCCAGCCGCGTCTTCACGACCGCCGATACGCCGACCCCCGAGGTTCATCTGCTGGGGAACGGCGAGTACCACGTGATGGTGACCAACTCGGGGGGTGGCTACAGCCAGTGCGGCGGACTGGCTGTCACCCGCTGGCTTCCCGATGCCGCGCAGGACCGCCACGGGCAGTTCTGCTTCGTGCGGGACCGCGAGACCGGTGAGTTCTGGTCCACGACCGATCAGCCGACGACGCAGGTCCCCGAGCGGTACCGGGTGACATTCTGCCACGGCCGGGCGGAGTTCCACCGGATCGACAATGACCTCGACGTCCAGACCATGATCGGGGTCTCGACGGAGGACAACCTCGAAGTCCGCCGGACGACCGTCAAGAACATCGGCCGGCTCGCCCGGTCGATCGACCTGACGACCTATGCCGAAGTGGTCCTCGCCCCGCAGGCGGCCGATCTCGCCCACCGCGCGTTCTCGAATCTCTTCGTCACGACCGAGCTCCTCCCTGAGAAGTCCGCGATCCTCTGCACCCGGCGGCCGCGGTCCTCGGGCGAGAAGCCGCCGGTCCTGTTCCACATGATGGTCCTCGAACGGCCCAGGGCGGACGGCGCGAGCTTCGAGACTGATCGATCGGTCTTCCTCGGCCGGGGGGGCGTTCTGCAGGATCCCGCGGCGCTCCGGAATCCCGGTCCGCTTACGGGGACCGCCGGCGCGGTCCTTGATCCGATCGTCAGCATCCGCCGCTCGGCCGAAATCCCGCCCGACCAGAGCTTCCGGGTCGACATCGTCACCGGGATCGCTCCGACGCGGGAAGCGGCCCTGGCCCTCGTCGACAAGTACCAGGACTTCCGCCTCTGCGACCGGGCGTTCGAGCTGTCGTGGACTCACGACCAGGTCATCCGTCGGCAGATCGGCGTCAGCGATTCCGACGTGCAGACCTACTGCCGGCTTGCCGCGCCGATCCTCTACGGCCGAAGCCTGCTTGGTCCGAGCAAGCTGAGCCGCGGGCCGGCGCAGCGCAACCAGAGCCATCTCTGGGCGCACGGGATCAGCGGCGACCTGCCGATCGTCCTCGTCCGGGCGACCGACCCGGGCCGGATCGGGTTCATCAAGCGTCTCCTCCAGGCCCACGCCTTCTGGCGGATGAAGGGCCTCGCGGTCGATCTCGTGATCTGGAACGACGACGAGGGGGGCTACCGCCACGAGCTGCACGACAATCTGATGGGCCTGATCACGGCGGGGCCGAATGCCGGGCTCATCGACCGGCCGGGGGGGATCTTCGTCCGCCGGACCGACCAGATGCCGGAGGAAGACCGGCAGCTCCTCGAGAACTCGGCCGCCATCGTCCTCTCCGACAGCGTCGGGACGCTTCGCGATCAGCTGGAGCGCCGCCGGTCCGAGCCGACGCGGAACCTGCTCCGGACGGTTCGGTCCAGGAAGTCCGAGCCCGAGCGCGAGACGCCGCTGGCGCGCCGGGAGCTGTCGTTCTTCAACGGCTACGGCGGGTTCACGCTTGACGGTAAGGAGTACGTCATGCTCCTGCGACCG
This sequence comes from Planctomycetota bacterium, assembly GCA_023429275.1. Lineage (GTDB taxonomy): Bacteria > Planctomycetota > Planctomycetia > Planctomycetales > Planctomycetaceae > Planctomyces_A. The sequence goes on along the minus strand of JAEYWB010000042.1, from coordinate 8,225 downwards.
GGCCTGAACACCCCGGCCCCATGGTGCAACGTCCTCGCGAACGATCAGCTCGGGACGGTCATCTCGGAGTCGGGACTCGGCTACACCTGGTTCCGCAACGCCCACGAGTACCGCCTGACGCCGTGGCACAACGATCCGGTCTCCGATCCCTCCGGCGAGGCGGTCTACGTTCGGGACGAGGAGACGGGCCGGTTCTTCAGCGCAACCCCCAGCCCCGCGCGGGGTGGCCGGACCTACGTCACCCGCCACGGCTTCGGCTACACCGTCTGGGAGCATGAGGAAGCGGGGCTGCAGACCGAGCTGACAGTCTTCGTGGCGCTCGATGCCCCGGTGAAGCTGATGCTCCTCCGCGTCCGGAACATCTCGGGCCGGCGGCGGAGTCTCAGCGCGACGGGGTACGTCGAATGGGTTCTCGGAGAGCGGCGTTCCCGCCCCGGGGTGCAGATCGTCACGGAGCTCGACTCGCAGACGGGGGCGATCCTCGCGCGAAACCCGTTCAGCGTCGAATTCGCCAACTCGGTCGGCTTCTTCCAGACGAGCGAGATCAACCGCGGCGTCACCTGCGACCGGATCGAGTTCCTCGGCCGCAACGGAAGCCTCGCCGACCCCGCCGCCCTGAGGAACACGCGGCTCTCGGGCCGGGCCGGTGCCGGCCTCGACCCCTGCTGCGCCCTGCAGAGCGCCTTCGAACTGGGGGACGGGGAGGAACGCGAGATTTCGTTCGTCCTCGGCGCCAGCGACGACCGCGCCGCTGCCATCAGCCTGCTGCAGCGATTCAAGCGCGTCGGCGATGTCCGGCGGACACTCGAGCAGGTCTGGCGGTTCTGGGACGAAACGCTTTCCGCGGTCCGGGTCGAGACCCCCGACGCGGGACTCAACGACCTCGCGAACGGCTGGCTCCTCTATCAGACCCTCGCCTGCCGGTTCTGGGGGCGCAGCGGCTTCTACCAGTCGGGAGGAGCGTACGGGTTCCGGGATCAGCTCCAGGACTCGATGGCGCTCCTCTACTCGGTCCCGTATCTGACTCGCGAGCACCTGTTGCGGTCCGCCGCCCGGCAGTTCAAGGAGGGGGACGTCCAGCACTGGTGGCACCCGCCGACGGGGCGCGGCGTCCGGACGCATTTCTCCGACGACTACCTCTGGCTGCCACTGGTAACGGCCCGCTACGTCCGCGTGACGGGGGACACCGGCATCCTCGATGAGACGGTCGGCTTCCTCACCGATCGCCCCGTCGCGGCGGAGGAAGAGAGCTACTACGGCCTGCCGCAGCGGGCGGAGGAGTCCGCCTCCCTCTACGAGCACTGCAAACGGGCGGTGCGGAACGGCCTCAAGTTCGGCCGCCACGGCCTGCCGCTCATGGGGTGCGGAGACTGGAACGACGGGATGAACCTCGTCGGCGAGCACGGGAAGGGAGAGAGCGTCTGGCTCGGATTCTTCCTTCACCTCATCCTGAACGACATGGCCACCCTCGCCCGGTCGCGGCAGGACGCCCCGTTCGCCGACGAATGCCTCGCCGCCGCGGAACAGCTCCGGACAAACATCGAGGACCAGGCCTGGGATGGAGAGTGGTACAAGCGGGCGTGGTTCGACGACGGCCGCCCGCTCGGCTCGCAGGAGAACACCGAGTGCCGGATCGACTCCCTCCCGCAGAGCTGGGCGGTATTGACCGGCTTTGCGAATCCGCAGCGGATGAAATCGGCGATGGAGGCGGTCGACCGGAACCTCGTCCGCCGCGATCTGCGGATCATCCAGCTCTTCGACCCGCCGTTCGACAAGGGGATCCTGGAGCCGGGTTACATCAAGGGCTACCTCCCCGGCGTCCGCGAGAACGGCGGGCAGTACACGCACGCCGCCATCTGGACCACGATGGCGTTCGCCCAGATGGGGGATGTCCGCCGCGCCTGGGAATGTTTCGACCTCATCAACCCGGTCAACCACTCCGACAACGAGGAGGAGGCGAAGACCTACAAGGTCGAGCCCTACGTCGTGGCGGCGGACGTCTACTCGGTCGCTCCCCACCAGGGACGCGGCGGCTGGACCTGGTACACCGGCAGCGCCGGCTGGATGTACCGCCTGATCGTCGAGACCTTCCTGGGCCTGCAGGTCGAAGGGGGAACCCGGCTGACGTTCCGCCCCTGCGTCCCGGCGGAATGGACGGCCGGCTACTCGGTTCAGTACCGGCACCGGAGCGCCCGCTACAAGATCCATTTCACGATCAAGGGGGAACGAACCCACCTCGTGAACCGGGTCGTCGTCGACGGACGAGACCTCCCTGACATGGTCGTCCCCCTGGTGGACGACGGCCAGGAACACACGGTCCAGGTGGAGCTCGGGGGCTGATCGATTGTCCGCGTGGCGACAGGTGGCGGTGGTCTGGCGTCGAGACGCGCACAGCCGAATGTTGCCGAGGGCTCCCGGCCAGTGGACTCTGTCGCCTCACGACACACGAGATTGCGGGGGGACGGTTTGCCGGCTGTCAGGGAGAATCCATTGGGGCATATCACCCTCCGCGACGCCGCTCTCGCCTATCTGTGGCTTGTCGCCCCGGCGAGCCTGATCAGCTTCGTGCTCTACGACTTCGATAAACGCCGCGCGGTCCGAGGCGGGCGTCGCATTCCTGAGAAGACGCTGCACGTGCTCGCGCTTCTGGGTGGTTGGCCGGGAGCGTTCCTCGGTCAGCGGCTGTTCCGACACAAGACCAGCAAGCCGTCGTTCCTGATTGTCTTTTGGGCGACCGTCGTGATTCACGTCGTCATTGTCGGGACGGTCGCATTCGAGTGGCCGTAATGCTCACTCCTCAGGTCTCTTGAAGCCGCTCTCCGTGTCGCCAGCCGTCCCGCTGTCAGCCGATTCGGCAACTGTCGCCATGATCCGCACGATGACCGGACGCACAATCTTCTCGACGCCATCGACGGAGAGATGATGGCTGTCTGAAAAGAGAGGGACTCCGTTGTCCGCCGTAATTCCCTTTCCTCCGCCGTCGAACAGCTTCTCGTGCACGCTGATCACGCGGACCTTCTCACTCGCGAGAGACTCGAAGATCTCATCCACACGGCGCTGTCGCTGCTGGTAGGCCTCGAGGGAAGTTCCAGCCTTATCGCCGGCTCCAATGCAGCTCCGCTGGAGAAAGCGATGGAGAAGGACGTCGCAGGGCTGATCCGGAACCTGCCGGACGATCCAGATCGTGCAGCCCGTCGGACGGAGCTCTCGAATCAGTCTCTCGAGTCCGGATCGAAAGCAGACGGCAGCCGAGTCGAAATCCGGTCGGGCCGCCGTCCCGTCGCATGAGATCAGAGGCCGGGATGGGTTCTCTCCGATGGACGCCTGGTAGGGGGAGGCTCCTTCGATGAACTGCGACCATCGGGCGACCAGGAACACATGCGGGACTCGCCTCGACTTGATGAAGTCCAGTACGAGATCGTTCCACTCCGGAAGGTCCTTGTCCCACGAGATGGAGACCCCGGGAATCGGGGGGCGGCCCCCCTTGGCGGCGTTGAAGCCGGAGACCTGGAATTGCCGGGCCGCGTCGTCAAAGGCGGGCAGCATCATTCCCGCGTGACTGTCCCCCCAGACAATGAACGCGGGTCGGCTCGAATCGGCCTCATCGCCGATGAGTCGCGGACGTCCATTGCGATAGTCCTCGATCTCGCCGCGAGGCATCGAGTTGGTGATCTTCCACTCTGTGGGGAGTCGTCCTGGAAGCCCCCCGGAATGGACCATGGCGCCCGCGATCACCGCGACCAGGGCCAGACTGGCGGCCGTGGCGGCGATCAGGCGGGGCATCCGGGCGAAGAGGCGCTTGCGGCGGATCGGTTCTTCAACAAGAAGCCACGCGAGGATCGCCAGGCAGGCCGCGGCAAGAAGCGTCGAAGCCATGACAAGCCCGCCCGGTTCCGCTTCGTCATGGACATAGCGCACGAGAGCGATGACCGGCCAGTGCCAGAGGTACAGGGAATACGACACCAGACCGATGAACACGAGCGGACGGAGCGAGAGAACGCGGCCGATCGAGGTGAGCTGATTGGCATTCGCATGGATGAACAGTCCCGCGCCGAGTACGGGCGCCATCGCCGCGGCACCAGGGAAAGGCGTGCGACTGTCAAAGAGGAGAATCGAGCCGACGATCAGGGCCATGCCAACCCACGCGGCCAGCTCGGCGGATCGCGGCGGCCGCGAGGACTGGGAAGTGGCTGCCACGGGGGGCTGGTAGAGGGCAAAAAGGCTTCCGACGAGCAGCTCCCAGGCTCGAGTCGGCAGCAGGTAAAAAGTCGCCGAAGGATGACGAAAGGTCCCGTAGACGCTCGCGGCAAACGAGGCGATCGCGATCGCAGCGAGAGTCGCCATGATCGCTCGGCGGCTTGCCCGGCGAAGCAGGGACATCAGCAGGGGAAAGCCGAGATAGAACTGCTCCTCGACCGCGAGCGACCACGTGTGCAGCAGCGGCTCCGTTTCCGCGGTACGGGTAAAGTACCCGGCATCCCGCCAGAAATAGATGTTCGCGAGAAATGAAGCCTGCGCCAGGGCAGAGGCTCCGAGCGATTCGAGATCGACCGGCAGCAGCAGAACGTACCCCGCCGCGAGCACGCTGAGCACCATGAAGGACGCGGCCGGGACGATCCGCCGAATGCGCCTCGCCCAGAAGTTCGAAAGCGAAAAGGTCCCGGCCTGGAGATCTCTCAGGATGAGACTGGTGATCAGGTAGCCCGAGATCACGAAGAACACATCCACGCCGACATAACCGCCCGGGCAGCCGAACCCGGCATGAAAGGCGATGACCGCCAGAACCGAGATCGCCCGAAGGCCATCGACCTCCGGCCGATATCGAAAGTCTGCCACGAAGTGCTACCTGAACTCTTCAGTCAGAACGGGCGGGCGTCGATCCCCTCCATCGGAGGCACGACCGGTGAGGGGGTTGCCATAACCTTAACAGCGATTGACTGTTACGGCCCCACGGGGGGCTGGCCACGGCCCAGCACTACGACAGGGCCGCAATCCCCTTCATCAGAGACCTTTCGACCGCCGACGAGGACCACGAGACCGAGACTTCGTATCCCCCCTGGGGAAACGCGGCTTCTGTCGGGATGTACCACGGGCCCCCGTCGCCGTAGGCGGCACAGGCGACGAACTTCGAAGGGGAGAGCTTCTGCGCCGCGAGCTGGTACTCGATGAAGCATTCCGCGGGGAGGTGCAGCAGCGAGACGTCGTCGATCTGGAGCGAGCTGAGGAGGATCGGATCCTTGGCCGCCGCGCAGCGCTCCAGCCACGCCAGCGTGTAGGAAGGCCGGTTGCGCGCGACCACCGCCTGCTTCGGATCGGCGATCTGCGCCCGAAGCTGATCGGCGTTCCACCGCGGATCGGGGGCGGGGAGGAATTCCGCGGTTTTCCAGCCGACGCTGCGGATCGGGCGGGGGACAAGCCCCTTCTCCGAGGCGAGGATGCCGTCGAGCATCCGCTGGACGAGGATCGGCCGCATCCCCTTCGAGCCGTCGTTGTACTTGCCGGCGGCGATGTTTCCCGAGCAGCCGGTGAAGTAGAGGTGCAGGCAGCCCGGGTCCGACTCCTGCCGCTGCCTGCGGGCCAGTCCGCAGAAGTCGGCGCTGACACGCCCGTCGCCGTAGTAGCTCATCGGGTGGCAGGCGTAGTAGTGCAGCGCCGCAACGCGCTGGTCGCCGCTGTAAAGGGCGACGGTCTTGAGCTGGGGATCGATCAGTCCTTCCGGAAGCGCCCGCAACGCTTCGTCGGTACACGCGCTCCCTCGCATCTTCGAGACCTTGCCATCCGGGCCGAGCCACCGCCGGTTCCCCGCGACCTGCGAAACGGTCCCCTCGCCGGTCGCGATCGCCGAGAGCGGCTTCGCGCTCGCGAGAGCCTCCTTCGCGGCCGTCCGGAGCTTCGCGAGGCAGGTCTCGAAGAACGGGACGTCGACGATCGCCGGGAGCTCCTTGTACTGCGCGACGATCTTCTGCGAGTCGAGGCAGGCGAACGGAGCGTTGTGCTGATGGACGCACTGGACCGCAACCCGGTCCGGAGTCGTTCCGACCCCCTCGGCGAGAGCGGTCCGCCACGCCCGGTGGGCCGAGTTCAGCAGGCCCGTCCAGTCGACGGCGCAGAGCACGATCGGCTTCCCCGCGCCGAGGATCACGAGGCCGAGGGCTTCGAGGGGGTCGTCGACCGTCTCGACCGGCTTGATCCATCCGCCGCAAAGGGAATGCCCGGTCGGCGGGGTCACATCGACCCGGAAGGTGGCGATCCGCAGCCCGGCCGCGTCGGCCTCACCGGCCGCGAACAGGTCGCCGGGATTTGCCCCCAGCGAACCGAGGGTGACCAGTCCTGCCTGCAGAAACGATCTTCTATCCAGCATGAGTCTCTCCAGTTCTCCGCGGCGCATCGTGAGGATTAACAGACGCAGGCCGCGGCGCACAGTGACGGCACAAGCCGGAGAGCCGTGGGAACCGAATCTGCGAACCGGTGCGGCGGAACCGGGAAAACCGGGAGCGGACGCTGGCCCGTCCGCGGGAATCCGTGACAATTCCTCCCGCCACACCCCGCCAGGGCCAGGACGAATCCGCGACACCGAAAGCCGAGTCCCGTGCACGAAGCCAAGAACACCGCCCGCGCCCTTGTCCGTATCGGCTATGACGGCCGCGTTCACAAGTTCTTCCGCGCGGCCAATGCCCTGGAGCGGTTCGACAACGAGATCCGGGTCCTCCAGTACCTCGAGCGCCGCGGCTGCGAGTTCGTTCCCCGCGTCATCGGCTATGACCGGGAGACGCTCGAGCTCATCACGACCAACTGCGGCGCCCGCGTCGAGCAGATGGGCGAAGAGAAGATGAAGTCGCTCTACAACGAGCTCGAGCACGATTACGGCGTCCGCCACGAGGACGCCTTCCTCCGGAATATTACTTACCGGGCCTCGGACGGCCGGTTCTGCATCATCGACTTCGAGTTCGCGACGATCCTCGAGCCGGATGCAGAAGCGGGGACCGGCGGACTCGAGGCGCGGGCGATGGTCGGATCGGGCTCCGAGTCGGAATCGTCATCGATGAAGCTCCGCTGGTCGGGAACGACCGACCGCGGACGGTTCCGCCCGAACAACGAGGACCAGCTCCTCTGCATCGCCTTCAACACGGAGGAGTTCACGTACCTTCCCCGGGAAGGGGAGGTCCACATCGGCGACTTCGACTACGTCTTCGCGGTCAGCGACGGCATGGGGGGAGAGCTCTCGGGCGAGTTCGCGAGCAAGTTCGCCGTCGAGAACATCACGCGGCTCCTGCCTCGTCGGTACCGCGTCTCCGATTTCCACAACCCGGCCGAGATCCGGGCCCTGCTCGAAGACCTGTTCCTCGGGATCCACCGGCAACTCACGCTCCTCGGCGAAAGCTACGACGAGGGGAAGAACATGGGGGCGACCCTCAGCCTCGTCTGGGTGATCCAGGACGTCTGCTATTTCGGCCACATCGGCGACAGCCGGATCTATCACCTTCCGAAGGGGGGGGCGATGCAGCAGGTGACGGAGGACCACACCCACGTCGGCTGGCTGCGGCGATCCGGGAAGATCAACGAGCGCGAGGCTCGAAACCACCCGCGGAAGAACGTCCTGTCCCAGTCGCTCGGCTCGGGAAACCAGTTCGTCCAGCCGCAGATCGGGGAGATCCGCTGCCAGTCGGGGGACCGTCTCCTGCTCTGCAGCGACGGCGTAACGGACGGCCTGTGGGATCACGCGGTCGCCGACCTTCTTCAGACGCGCGTCGTCGACTCGGCCCATCCCGGGCAGGGAGCCGCGGTCCGGATCGTCCGCGAGGCGGTCGCGGAATCGGGCCGCGACAACGCGACGGCGATCGTCGTCGAGATTGGCTGATGAGCTCCCGGAGCGTCTCGCAGAGAGGGCCTGCTCCGATATGCCCAGCTCAAGGCACGGGGGCTCAAGGCACCTGGCATGCCGGGTGTTCGGTCGTAACGGGGATATGCCACAGAGGTCACAGAGAGCACAGAGTTCCCTCTGTGTCCTCTGTGCTCTCTGTGGCAAGAAGAGTGTTGAAACAGCCCCTGAGCCGCTTGGCGCCGCCATCCGATCAGGGATCCCGTGAAGAGCTAGTCGATATTTGAGACCCGCTCATTCCCTCGGAGCGTCCCGACCGCCGCATAGACTTCCGTGTCGATGTTCTCGCTCACGAATTTGACGTGGCCGTCTGCCAGGACGAATTGCGCTCCTCCGACGTGCGAGC
>JAEYWB010000039.1 GCA_023429275.1 Planctomycetota bacterium | reverse complement strand
GCGACGCTCTCTACGAACTCGAGATCGCGATCGACCAGGTCCGCACCGATCAATACACGCCCCCCTGGCTCGTTGACCGTGTTTTCCGGCACCTCCTCGTCGACATCACCGGCAACACGCACCGGGCCGAGATCTGCATCGACAAGCTCTATTCGCCAGACCACTCCACAGGGCGGCTCGGTCTCGTCGAGCTGCGGGGCTTCGAGATGCCGCCGCACGCCCGCATGAGCCTGACGCAGCAGCTTCTCGTCCGGTCGCTCGTCGCCATGTTCTGGGAGAAGCCCTACCGGGCCGGACTGGTTCACTGGGGGACGGCGCTCCACGACCGGTTCATGCTTCCGTACTTCCTCAAGCAGGACCTGCGCGATGTCCTGAGCGACCTCCGCGACTTCGGATACCACTTCCGTGAGGAGTGGTTCGCGCCGCACTACGAGTTCCGCTGCCCCGTCATCGGCGAGGTCACTTACGACGACATCCACCTCGAGCTGCGGACTGCGATCGAGCCCTGGTACGTCCTGGGCGAAGAGCCGGGGGGTGGCGGAACGACGCGGTATGTCGATTCCTCCGTCGAGCGGCTCCAGATCCATCTGACGGGGATCGAAGAGGGACGGCACGTGATTGTCTGCAACGGCCGCACCGTCCCGCTGCACGCGACGGGACGTCCCGGCGAGTTCGTGGCCGGGCTTCGATACCGGGCGTGGCAGCCCCCGAGCTGCCTCCATCCGACCATCCCGGTCCATACACCTCTCGCATTCGATATTGTCGACACCTGGCAGCAGCGGTCTCTGGGGGGCTGCCGATACCATGTGGACCACCCGGGAGGACTCAATCCGGCGGTCTACCCGGTGAACGCCCTCGAGGCGGAGTGCCGGCGGGCGGCAAGGTTCGTGAAATACGGGAACACCGGGGGACGGTTTGTCGTCCGTCCGGAAGCACGGTCGATGGCCATGCCGTATACTCTGGATCTGCGTCGATCGGCCTGGTAGGCAGGCAACGGAAGATCGAAGGGGGTCGCCCCTTCGAATTCCTCGCCGCCGCGACAGGAAGTCGACCGGTGAAATCACCGGGACCGCCCATCCGCACGACGCACGCGCCCGTGAGTGTCGATGTCCATCCTCGTGCAGCCTGCTTCACCCCTGGAAGTCCGCCCCGCCTCATCGTCCGGCACCTATGACGAAGCCTTCGGCCCGGACGGGATCCCCCGCGCCTGGTGGAAGCCGCTCGTCGACGCGGCGCGCGACGTTCCCCTTGAGGAGTTCCTGCTTCGTTCCGCGCAGGCCGAGCAGCAGCTCCGCGAGAACGGCGTCACCTTCAACATTTTCCAGGAGGGGTCGCAGCATCAGCGTCCCTGGCGGCTCGATCTGCTGCCGGTGATGTTCTCCGCGGAGGAGTGGCGGCAGCTGGAGCAGGGGCTCGACCAGCGGGCCCGGCTCCTGCAGTTCATCGTCCGCGACTGCCACGGCCCCCAGCAGCTCCTCCACGACCGGTCCCTTCCTGCCGAGATCCTGTTCGCCAATTCGCGATTCGTCCGCGAGTTCCACGGTCTCCACAACGAGAAGGTTCCGTCGATCACGAACTACGCCGCGGAGCTCGCCCGCAGCCCAAAGGGCGAGTGGAGGGTGATGGCCGACCGGACCGAGGCCCCCGCTGGCCTCGCCTTCGCGCTCGAAAACCGGATCGTCGTCTCGCGGACCATTCCCCCCGCGCTCCACTGCGAGATGCAGCGTCTCGCGCCGTTCTTCGTCCAGATGCAGAACACGCTGCGTCAGCTCGGAACGCGGCATGGCGACAACCCGCGGATCGTGCTCCTCTCGGCGGGCTCGAAGGCGCGGTTCTTCTTCGAAGACACGTACCTCGCGCGATACCTCGGCTACACCCTCGTCGAGGGAGGGGACCTCGCCGTTCGAGACGACCGGGTTTACCTGAAGACCCTGGCGGGGCTGGTTCCCATCGACGTCATCCTCTCCCGCGGTCCGGACCGGGGAATCGACCCGCTGGAACTCGGCGGCAGCTCTCCCCATGGCGTTCCCGGCCTGCTGCACGCCGCGCGGCAGGGGCACGTCACCATCGTCAACACGCCGGGAAGCGGGCTGATCGAGTCGCCGATCTTCATGGCGTTCCTGCCCGAACTGTGCCGGCGGTACCTGGGGGAAGAGCTGCGGATCCCCTCGATCCCGACCTGGTGGTGCGGAGACGAGAGGCAGCTTGCCTATGTCAAGGAGCACCTCGACGAGCTCGTCATCAAGCCGGCGTTCTCTCCGAGCGGCGACGAGGAGCTGCTCGTCGGAAGCATGTCGGCCGACGAGAAACGACGCGTCGTCGGGATGATCACACAGCGCCCCGACGACTATATCGCCCAGGAGTTCATTTCCCGCTCGGCCGTCCCGGTGTTCCGCGACAGCCGGATCGAGACCGGGCATCTCGCGATCCGCGCGTTCATGGTCTCCAAGGGGAACCAGTTCGAACTGATGCCGGGAGGTCTCGGACGGATCGCTCCGACGACCGATCCGATGCAGCTCTCGATCGACGCCGGAGAGGGAAGCAAGGATCTCTGGGTCCTTGCGGATGGCCCGGTTCATCCGGTTTCGCTCCTCTCAGCGGAGAACGAGCCTGTCCCGCTGCGTCGAACGAGCGCGGTCTTTCCGAGCCGCGTCGCGGACGACCTCTTCTGGCTCGGCCAGTCCCTGGATCGTGCCGACTTCCTCAGCCGCCTGTTGCGGGCTGTCGTCGAGCGGCTCGCCACCGAGGAGAGCGGCGACCTGCCAGAGCTGCCGGGCCTGATCCGGGCGCTCGCCAACCAGGGGGTCATCGAGGCGGGATACGCGATCGGGTCCCTCTCGATGCCGATGCCCGACCTCGCGGAGACCCTTCCGAAGATCGTCTCCGACAATTCGGAGGTCCGCGGACTCTCGGCGGCAGTCTCGGAGCTGCACCGGCTCGCATCGCTCGAGCGGTTGTGGATCTCCCCCGACACGTGGAGGCAGATCCACGATGCCTCTGTCCGTTACCAGACCTCGACAGCGGAGGGCTGGACGGGACTCGTTGACATCCTGAACGCGGCCAACCACATCATTCTCGACCTCGCAGCGGTCAGCGGCCTGATCCATGACGGCATGGTCCGCAGCCCCGCCTGGCGGCTCCTCGACATCGGCCGCCGCGTCGAACAGGCGCGGAATATCGTCAGCCTGCTCCGGAGCGTGATGGGGAGCGGGACCGCGGGGAGCGTGAACGTCCTCGACCGCCCGATGATGCGGGCACTGCTCGAAGTCATCGACTGCCGCATGACCTACCGGGCGCGGTATCTCGACAACCTGCAGCAGAACGCCGTTCTCGACCTGTGTATTACGGACGAGACCTGCCCCCGGTCGATCGCCTCACAGCTTGCCGTGCTCGTCGAACACGTCGACAACCTGCCGACGGACAGCTCCAGCCCCCTTCGCTCCTCCGAGAAGCGGGAGGTCATGGCCGCCGTTCACTGCGCGCGGATGCTCCCCGCAGAAATCCTCGCCGCGACGGACGGCAAGATGGTCCTGCACGTCCTGACGACCATCGACGAGCACCTCAAGGCGGTGTCGGAGCTGCTGACCAGAAAGTACCTGCTGCACTCTGGTGAGCCGCGGCAGATCGCGACCGAACTCGGGATGCCGCAGTAGCTCGCGAGGGCATGGAACGGACGCCGATGACGACCGGAGTTTCACCACCAGGACACCAGGGCATAAAGTCGAGAAGGGGCAGGGAGGCAAGAGCGTGCCCACGCCGTCCTCCTCACTTCTTCCTGGTCACCTTGTGGTGAAATCTCCTTGCCTCCATTACGAATCAGAGCCAGACATTCCGTCCGGGGTTGCAGCCGCGAGACCGCAGATGAAGTACCGCATCGTTCACACTTCTCGTTACCTCTCGAGCGAGCCGATCTCGGTGGGTCACAACGAGGCGTGGCTCACGC
>JAEYWB010000010.1 GCA_023429275.1 Planctomycetota bacterium | reverse complement strand
ATCCGCCTCGTCCCGAACTGCGACCTACAAGCAAGTCGCGATCTACGTGAACGGCCAGAAGTTTCCGGTGTTTCTGTGTGGGATCCCCGAGTTTCCGAACTTCTGGCTGTTCACGGAAATTATGCAGCAACTCGGTCGCGGCCTTCAGACGGCGTGACGCCATGGCCCGCTCCGGAATGGCCTCAGCCGGCCGATACCGCTCGGTCGCCCCTCTCGATTCACTGACCGATGCAGTACAGAGCCTCCGTCCCCTCTTCCCCTTGCTCCAGGATCACCCTGTGATAGATCCGGCCGTCGACGATCGCGGGGCTGGCGAACACGGATTTGCCGAGCTGGTTTTCGCCGACCCGCTCGAACGCCTCGGGGCTCGCCTTGAAAATGGTCGTCTTGCCTGATTCGTCGGTCGCGAAGATGTTTCCGTCGGCCAGCACCAGCGACGAGCTGAACGTCCCGCCGACGCGGGCTTTCCAGCGTTCCTTGCCTGTCGAGGCCTCCCAGCACTGGGCGATCCCGGCGTCGAGCATCGCGTAGAGGTGCCCGTCGTGCAGGACCATGGAAGGGACATAGACCCGCGAACTGTTCTCCCACGCCCGTTCGCCTGAACCATCCGCCCGGATGGCAGCGAGGTGGTTCTTGGGATACCCGCCGCTCGTGAAGATCACGTCGCCGTCGGTGACGGTCGACGTGACGCATTCGGTCGTCGCGCCCGCGGTCTCCCACAGGGGATCGCCGGTGAGCGGATCGAGGCTCGTCACCAGGTCGCAACCGACGAAGAGGAGCTGGTCGCGGCCGTGAACCTTGAGAATGATGGGCGAGGTGTAGTTCGGCAGAGCGGGACGATCCCGCTTCCAGACCGTCTTCCCCGTGTCACGATCGAGCCCCGCCAGGGCCCCCGTCCCCTTGTTGTCGGCCGACACGATCACGAGCGACTGGTAGAGAGCGGGCGACGAGCTGAACCCCTGGTGGAGAACGTAGTCGGTCACCTTGACCTGCCAGAGCTTCTTGCCGGTCCGGTCGAGCGCCGTCGTGCAGATTCCGCCGCTGTTCAGAAAATTGACGTAGATCCGTTCGCCATCGCAGGCGGGAGTGGCGTTCGCGTAGGTGCTCTTCTCGTTCTGCTTGATCGCGACTCCTCCCTCATGGACGGGAGTCTGCCAGACGATCTTTCCTGATGCGCGGTCCAGGCAGACGACCGACTGCACCTGCCGGTCGGCTTCCGCGGTCTGGAGCAGGACCTGGTTCCCGCTGACGATCGGGGAACCATGTCCGCGTCCGGGAAGGGGCGTCTTCCAGATGATGTTCTTCGTTTCATTCCACTGGAGCGGAACCGGTTTCCCGGGTGTCGCGATCCCATTTCGCTGGGGACCGCGCCACCACGGCCAGTCCGTCCTGGAGACGGCGATCCGGGCGTCGACCTCGAGCCGAACTTTGTCGTCGGCGACCACGGTGGTCAGACTGCACAGGAGGGCGGCAGCAAGGATTCCCAGAGCGGAACGAAGCATCGGAACACCGGAGTTTCAGGTCGTGATGGCTGCAACGTCACGACAGGGTCTGTAATCAGGACGTCGGCGCACTCGACATCCCACTCGACCTGCCATCGTTGCCCGGGCTGCGCCGCGCCAGGGTCTGCACTGTCACTCCATGGCGCCGAGATGTCCAGGATTCCCGGGGGATTCCTCTCCGCCGCTCCTGGCTCAGCGAGCCGACGTGGACCGGGCCCCCGGGGTAAGGAGAATCACCGCTCAGTCACTACACTTCGGATCGACTTTCCCATGTTTCGCTGAAGGAGCTCTTCGGAATGATCCTGCGGATCTGCGTTGTCCTGATGTCACTGGCTGCGGCTCTCGAACCGGAGCGGATCCTGGCCGATGATCGAGCCGCCCCCCCTTCCGCGGAGGCCACAACGGGCGGCGAACCGTCGCCCGCCGCGGCGCAGGCGCGGTCCGCGGTCGACATCATCGGTCACCGGGGAGCTTCGCACGACGCTCCCGAGAACACGGTGGCGGCCTTCCGGGAAGCCTGGAAGCAGGGGGCCGACGGCGCGGAGCTCGACATCTACCTGACCGCCGACGGCTACATCGTCGCGTGCCATGACAAGGACACCAAGCGGACGGCGGGAGTCGAGATCCTGGTGGCAAAGTCGACACTCAAGGAGCTCCGCTCCCTCGATGTCGGGGCCTGGAAGGGAGAGGATTTCGTGGGAGAAGGGATCCCGACTCTCGAGCAGATGCTGGAGGCGGTCCCGCAGGAGAAGAAGGTCTACATCGAGGTCAAGTGCGGGCCGGAGATCGTTCCGGAACTGATCCGGAAGCTCGAAGCGTTCGACCGTCCGGTCTCGCGGACTCCGGTGATCTGCTTCAACGCGGATGTCGTCGCGGCGGTCAAGAAAGCGCGGCCGGATCGTCCGGCGTACTGGCTGAGCGACCTGAAGAACGGCAAGACGGCGGAGTCGCTCATTGCCCGGGCGAAGGAGATCGGAGCAGACGGCCTGGACCTCAAGGCCGGACCGGAACTGGATGAAGCGTTCGCCGCCAAGGTTCGCGACGCCGGGCTGCGGCTCGATGTCTGGACCGTCAACGACATCGACCTCGCGCGACGGCTGGTGAGCATCGGCGTCGACGGGATCACGACGGACAAACCGAAAGAGCTGCGAACAGGGATCGAGCAAGGGGTGCGATGAGGCTCAAACCAGACCCGTCAAAGGCCTGCCGTCGCCCGGATTGAGGGCCGTCAGCGTTCCTTCGCCCTGGGTTCCGGCGCCCGGACCTTCTCGATGACGAACGAGTAAGCCGCGAGGGTGTCGGCAAGGTCGGTCGCGTGGCCCCCTTCAGGACGATGAAGCAGCAGCACCGGGCGCTCGAGGCGAGTCAGAACCTTGGCCAGCCGCTGAACGC
>JAEYWB010000440.1 GCA_023429275.1 Planctomycetota bacterium | reverse complement strand
CAGCCTCGATCAGAAGCCGGTCTATGAGGTCATCCAGGCGATCCTCAGCCGCAAGGATCGCGTGCAGACCTATCCGGACGTGGTGCTGATCATCGACGAAGAGAAGAAACTCGTGACGGTGACGACGAAGGCCGAGGCGCAGGCCAAAAAGCGGATTCCTCTGGATTTCGACACGTTGCGAACGAGGTAGGAGGAAGGGCTCCGTCGTCCGGATTCGGTGACCAGCCGCAGATCCGTCCCCCGAATTCGGCAGTACAGCGACTCGAGGACGGCCTTGGCGCACGTCGATCACCGCTCCAGAACACCTTTGCCGGTCGCTCGGTCCCGGCTGAGATTTGCCGCAGTGGTCACAGAGAACGCAGAGCGTCCTCCGAGCCCTCTGTGCTCTGTGGCAAGAACGAGTTCTGAAACAGCTTCCTGGCCACAGACCAATCAATCGCCACCGATGCATCGCCTCGCTACCCTGAGGGCTCCTCGCGAGGTGATGCGGATGCGAACTCTCCTGATGCGGCAAGGCAGGCTTCTTGCCGCTCTTCTGATGATTGTTTCCATTCCCTCCCGGATGATCCGGGCGGATGTCGGCCCGATCCCGCAGTGGATCTGGTCGAGCGAGCTGCCGCTCGCCGGCGAGACGGTCTCCTTATCCAAACGGTTCACCGTCCGTGCCGGGCTGAAGAAGGCGGAGTTGAGCGGGCTCGCGGATGATGCCTTGCGGGTCCTGATCGACGACACGCCGGCTCTGGAGGCCCGTGACTGGAGGCGGTGGACGACGGCCGAGCTTTCCCGGCTCAGCACCGGGGAACACCGCATCACCTGCCTGGGTGAGAACAGGAACGGGTACGCCGGGTGCGCAGTCCGGCTGCGGCTTCTCTACGACGACGGGACCGTCGACGTCATCACGACCGATCCGACATGGACCTCCCTCCACGGCCCCTCCGTCTCGCACGGGCTTGTCGGATCGTCCCCCTGGGGAGACCCTGCGGGCGAATCGGGCGACTATTACCAGTGGAAGGACGCTCTCGGCAAGAAGCCCGCGGAGCCTGCGGCGTCGATCCGCCTTCTGCCTGGCTTCGAGGCGGACCTGATCCGCTCCGCCGGACCGGGGGAAAGCTCCTGGATCAGCCTGACGTTCGATCCACAGGGGCGGATCCTGCTCGGCTGCGATGGACGCGACAGGAAGCACGGCCTTCTGCGCCTGACCCTGCCGGGCGATCCCTCGCAAGCCGCGGCCATTGAGTCGGTCGAGGAGACGCTGCTCGAACCGCGCGGGCTTGCCTTCAGTCCGGACGGGACGCTCTACTCGAATGCGAACAACGCCCTGACGCTGGTGCGAGTCGAGGACTCGACCGGCGCGGGGAAGTACGACCGCGTCACCCCGCTGCGGAAGAGCCCCGGCGGCGTGGGGCACGGCCGGAACAACCTGACGTTCGGGCCCGACGGGGCTCTCTATTCCATCCACGGAAACGACGTCCGCCTGCCGGAGGACTTTCGCCCCGAGGAAAACCGGCTGGTCCATCAGGCGGATGACCGGTTGCTGCCGTGTCGCTGGGACCGGTTCCTGTTCGATTACGCCGCGAAGCTTCCCGCGGGCCACCTGATCCGGACGACCGACGCGGCGAGTTCGTGGGAACTCCTGGCTGGAGGGTTCCGCAACCCGTACGGCATCGACTTCAACGCCGACAAGGAACTCTTTACGTTCGACGCCGACAACGAGGGGGACCTCGGGACGCCGTGGTATCGCCCGACACGGATCAATCACGTCGTCTCCGGCGGCGACTACGGCTGGCGGCAGGGGACGGCGATGCGGCCGACGTGGTACCCCGACATCCTTCCGGCGACGCTCGAGATCGGCAAGACCTCGCCGACCGACGTGAAGTTCGGCGCGCGCAGCAGGTTTCCCCGGCGGCTGCGGGAATCGCTGTTCATCCTTGACTGGTCGTATGGGAAAATCCACGCCATTCGCTTCGTGCCGCGCGAGGCGAGCTACGTCGCGATTGCGGAGACGTTTCTGGAAGGGAAGCCACTGAATGTGACCGACCTCGAGTTCGGGCCCGATGGAGCTCTCTACTTCACGACCGGCGGCCGGGCGACGCAGTCCGGTCTCTACCGTGTCCGGTATGTGGGCAAGGGGGACGAAACCCTCCCCGAAGAAACACCGGAGGACCTTCACGCTCGCGAGCCGGGAGGGGAGCCGACGGGACGCTGGCAGGCCCGGCTGCAGCGCGAGCGGCGGGAACTGCTGCAGTCGTACCACAATCGCGAGGTCCGGCGCGCCATCCCCGACGCCTGGACGTTCCTCGCACATCCCGACCGCTGGATGAGGTCGGCCGCCCGGCTGGCGGTGGAGTCGCAGCCGCTCAACACCTGGCGGGACAAGGCACTCCAGGAAACCGCCGGAATGTCAGCGGCGACAGCACTTCTGGCGCTGAGTCGGTCCGAAGAACCACCGCGGCTGCCGACGGTCATCGATCATGCACTCTCGCTGCCTTTGGAAAAGTTTTCGGCAGAGGAACGTCTCAGTGCTCTGCGGGCTCTTCAGGTCGCCCTGCATCGCAGCGGTTCGGCGGCCGGTTCCGATCAGGAGCTCAAGGCCCGCGTCGCCAGGAAGGTTGAGGCGATCTTTCCTTCGCCGAGCTGGTCGGTGAACCAGCTCGCGGCCGAGCTGCTGATCCACACGGAATCTCCGGAGTTCGTCCCCCGGGCGATTCCGCTTCTGAAGGAGTCGCGGCTTCAGGAAGAGCAGATGCTGTGGCTGTTTCTCCTGAGGAACGTCCGGACCGGCTGGTCGCTCGAGAGCCGGCGGGAGTACCTGCGGGCGCTCGCGGCCTCTGACGCGTACCAGGGAGGGCGTGAGCTGCCGGTTGCTCTCTTCGGGATCACCAGTGAGTTTCGAGAGACCCTGACTCCGGAGGAACGGAGCGCGCTCGGCCCTGAGCTCGCGGCGATCACTCCCGATACCTCGCCCGCGGCCCTGCAGACGAGCCGCCCGTTCGTCAGGGAATGGAAGCTGGCGGACCTCGCCGGGCAAGCCGCTGCGGAACGAAAGGCCGCTTCCGTCGAAATGGGGCGGGCGCTGTACCGAGACGCCCTCTGCGTCCGGTGCCATCGCTACGGCGGCGAGGGGAAGCCGATTGGTCCGGACCTTCACGCGATCAGCCGGCGGATGAGCCGCCGAGACCTCCTGGAGACGATTCTGGTCCCGTCGAAGGTGATCGACGAGAAGTACCGCGACACGACGTTCGTGCTGACGACAGGAAAGGTCCTCGCGGGCCGGATCGTCGGCGGCGACGACCAGACGCTGCTCGTCGCCCCGAACGCGACCTCTCCGTTCGACACCGTGACCATCAAGCTCGACGAGATCGAATCGCGCCAACCATCGCCCGTCTCACCAATGCCGATGGGGCTGTTGAACACGTTCACCGAGGAACAGATCCTGGACCTCCTCGACTACCTCGGAAGCGACCAGCAGGAGTTTCACCGATAGGACCACGGCACTCCGCGCCGTGAACGGACGCCCAGGCGAGAGCCATGCTTCCATCCTCACGGACGCCGCGTCGGCAAAGTCGACTGACGTGAACGGTGGTCGTCGTTCGACGCAACGTCAGCCGCGACTCGCCAGAGTCCGGTTCCAGCCCATCGTGCCCCTCCCTTCCGCTCGCGGCCCGGGCGCCGGACGCTGACGCGGGCCGGCTGAGAGGCCGACGGACACGGGACCGCGATCCCTCCGTCAGTTGACGCTCGGCCTCGCGCTTCGGAAGAAGCGGCCTTGAGAGCCCCTTCGACGGCACGGACTGCCAC
>JAEYWB010000436.1 GCA_023429275.1 Planctomycetota bacterium | reverse complement strand
CCCCCCCCCCCCCCGCCGCGAGCCCGGGCGGCGCCGCTCGCCGTCATGGCAGCGGCCTGTTGCGGGCTGACGGCCGCCGTCAACGGCCTTTCGCCCCTCTCCCTCAAGTTCTGGGAGCCGGGCCAGGCGGCATACTGGCGGAATCTCTACGTTCCCGGGGAGCGTCCCCGTGAGTTCGCGAAGGTCTTCCCCCTTATCCCCCGGACCGCCCGGGTGGCGTCGACCGATTTCGTCCACCCGCGTTTCACCCACCATGAGCGGTCGTACGATTACAGCGCGTATGTCCGCGCGGTCGCCGGGTTCACGACGAACGTCCCCCCCGACACGCAGTACATCGTGATCGATACTCAGCACCCGTACAGTCGAATCACGACGCCGGCGGAGGTCCCCGAGCTGCGCGAGAGTCCGAATGAATGGGAGCTCCTCCCGGACGAGACGAACGGTTACTTCATTGTTCTCCGCCGCAGGGAGGGCCAGGCGGAGGGGGGCTCCTCGAAACCGTGACCGCAAGCGGATGAACAAGCCTGTGCCTTGGCTGACAGCGCTCCGAAACCTGATACATTGGCAGAGCGGTTCTGTCTGAAGAGTTTCCAGCGGCCTCCCCCGCATTCGCGCGGCCCCGTCTGGAGAGCTCCTGTCCCCTTCCAGCCGCGAATCTTTTGCCGAGAGAGTCCCGGAGACCACCATGCCCGTGAAGGTCCGCTGCACCGGATGCGAGACGACGCTGAACGCACCGGACAAAGCGCGGGGAAAGAGCATCGCCTGCCCGAAGTGCGGCACGAAGCTCAAGGTTCCGGCAGAGGAAGCCGCCGCAGCGCCGGCCAAAGGGAAGGTGAGGAAGAAGCAGGAGGACAGCGAGGATTTCCTCAACGTCCTCGACAAGCTCGACGCCGAGTCGTCGGAAAACGACGTCTGCCCGTACTGCGCGGCCACGCTGCGGGAAGACGACCCCGTCTGCCCGAAGTGCGGCATGAATGCCGAAACGGGGAAGATGGACGCCAAGGCGGCGAGGCGGAAGCAGTTTCGAGGGGCCGACCCGGCCAAGTTCTATAAGGCCGCCTGGGTGGAGTCCTGGGAGTTCGGGCGCGAAAACCAGGGGCTGTGGGTCAAGACCTCCCTCTTCTGGCTGATGCTCTGGATGGCGCTCGACGTCAGCTGGCTGATCGGGATGAACGTCACCGACCTGCCGATCAAGATCTTCTGGTTCGGGATCAACTTCCTGTGCCGCTGCGCGTTCTGGGGATGGTTCGCTTCACTGGCGGTGATGTTCGTCCGTGGGGTCCTGACCAGGGATGAAGTCCGCACGGACCGACTTCAGATGGACTTCTTCCAGTGCGCCTATCTCGGCGCCGGCGCGATCATCTGGCCGTGGATCGTCTTCCTCCCGCTCCTGATGCTCGTCTGGCTTCTCGGCATCGGCGCGTCGCTCGACATGTTCGATACCGAGCTGTTCGTCACGATCCTCCTGGGAACGCTGGCGGCGACCTATCCCGTCGCCTACATCGCCTACCCGATCGCGCTGGCGCATCAGTCCTCCAAGTACTCCTACAAGGGATGGATCGCCTGGGAGCTGCTTCTCCTGTTCTTCGCCAACGCGGTGCCGACCCTCTACACCCTGCTGATCGCCGCGGTGGTCACCGCGATCCCGCTCGCGGGATCGGTCGCCCTGTTCTTCCTCTCGCCGGACTTTACCGTCCTGGCACGCGAGGCGCCGGTCGGTCAGTACATGTTCCAGCTGATTGACTGGGCGATCTCGCAGGCCGGCAATCCCCAGACGCTCGAATCCTGGATCGCCTGGCCGATCTACTTCTTCTGCTGGCTGTTTTTCGACGCGGCGTTTCGGGTGCTCTTCGCGTTCATCGCCGGGTTTTCCTGCCTCTTCATGGTCAAGGTCCTCTCCCTGTTCGCGTACTACAACTCTCCGCGGCTCGGACTTGTTCCCCAGATGCCGATCAATCAGCCGGCAACGTTCTGGGTCCGGTTCCTCGCCTTCTGGGGGGACTTTGCCCTCGTCCCGCTCGCGAACTTCCTCGTCAGCCGTGTTCCGGCGGCGGCGATCGTCGGCCACTGCCTCGCGGCCGGATCACTTGCCATCTACTTCCTGATCAATCCGGACTATCTCGTCTACTACGCGCCTGTCTGGCAGGTCTACAACCTGTGGCTGTACTTCGCTGTGCAGGAATCGGGGGCGACGCGGACGACCGTCGTCAAGGAGGCGTTCGGGATTATCGTCAGCACCGAGAAGGACAAGCAGCTGACGATTCAGCAGTCCACCAAGCGGTTCTTTGCCGCGGTCGGATCGGGACTCAGCCTCGGAATCGGCTTCCTGCTGGTCGCTTTCCGCCCGGATAAACGGGCGATGCATGACCTGATTTCCAAGACTCGCGTGGTCTGGCGTGGCGACAAGTAGCCCGCACCCCGCGCAATCCGGTACTTCAGGTGTCTGGAAACCGTAAGAGCGGGGCAAGTGTCATGTCGCGAAAAGGAATCATCCTGGCGGGGGGGAGCGGCACGCGGCTGTATCCCGCGACGCTCGTCGTCAGCAAGCAGCTCTTGCCTGTGAACGACAAGCCGATGATCTACTACCCCCTCTCGACGCTGATGATCGCCGGGATCCGGGAGGTCCTCGTCATCAGCACGCCGCAGGACCTCCCCCTGTTCCGCCGGCTCCTCGGCGACGGCAGCGATTGGGGAATGCGGTTCGAATACGCCGAGCAGCCCCGGCCGGAAGGTCTCGCCCAGGCGCTCCTGATCGGCGAGAGCTTCATCGACGGCAAACCGTCGTGTCTCATTCTCGGCGACAACATCTTCTACGGAGATCAGCTGTCGGGCCGACTGCAGGAGATCAATCGGCGAACGAAAGGGGCGACGGTCTTCGCCTACCATGTCCGCGACCCGGAGCGGTACGGCGTCGTCGAAATCGATTCGAAGGGGAAGGCACTCTCGATCGAAGAGAAGCCCGTCGAACCGATGTCGAACTACGCGGTCACGGGGCTGTACTTTTACGACAACCATGCCGTCGAGATCGCGAGGGGAGTCCGCCCCTCGCCGCGGGGGGAACTGGAGATCACCGACGTCAACCGCGCCTATCTCGAGCGGGGCTTGCTGAAGGTCGAGACATTCGGCCGCGGGGCCGCGTGGCTCGACACCGGGACGCACGAATCGCTCGTCGATGCGACCCTCTTCGTCAGCGTCCTCGAACAGCGGCAGGGGCTCAAGATCGCCTGCCCCGAGGAGATCGCCTGGCGGATGGGCCACATCGGCGACGACGACATCCTGAGGCTCGCGAAAAAAATGGGAAGCAGCCGGTATGGGCAATATCTCCGGGAACTGCTGACCGGGCCGAGATGACCGGGGTGGGAGTGACAAGTATCAAGTGTCAGGTATCAAGTATCAGGGAAACGCTGCGACGGTTCTTTTGATACTTGATACCTGATCCTTGATACTTCCCCGATGACACCACTCTCCCCCAGACCCGCGACTCTCCCCCGCCGCGCCGTCGTCCTCCTCAGCGGCGGCCTCGATTCCGCCCCCGTGCTCGCCATCGCTCGAGCCGAAGGCTTCGATTGCTACGCCCTCTCCTTCGACTACGGGCAGCGCCACCGGTTCGAACTCGAGGCAGCCGAGCGGGTCGCCCGCACCGGCGGTGCGACGGAGCACCGGACGTGTCGCCTGGACCTGCGGGTCTTCGGCGGCTCGGCCCTTACGGCCGACATCGATGTCCCCAAGGACCGCTCGGACGCGTCGATGGCGAGCGGAATCCCGATCACGTACGTCCCGGCCCGGAACACGATCTTCCTCTCGGTCGCCCTCGGCTGGGCGGAAGTCCTTGGAGCGTACGACATCTTCCTCGGCGTCAACGCCGTCGATTACAGCGGCTACCCGGACTGCCGGCCGGAGTTCGTCGCGGCATTCGAGAATGTCGCGAACCTGGCCACTAAAGCCGGCAGCGAAGGATCGGGACGGTTCCGGGTCCACGCACCGCTGATCCGGATGACGAAGGCGGAGATCATCGCAACCGGCCTTCGGCTCGGAGTCGACTACGGGATGACCCACAGTTGCTACGATCCCGATCCGCAGGGGCGTCCATGCGGCCATTGCGATTCCTGCCAGATCCGCCAGCAGGGGTTTCAGGCAGCGGGAGTTCCCGATCCGGCACTTTGAGTGGAGGCGGCGCTTCGAAGTGCGAAGGCCGCCCGATACTGTCCTGGCCGGGAAGCCTGATGGTTCCCGGGATCTGTCTGCGGCGCGGAGTGCCGCACAACTCTGGAGATGACATGCCGTCCAGCCGGAGGGATGATCGGCCGGTGCTGGTTCTCGGCGCGGGGGTGAACGGCATCTCTGTTGCGCGGGAACTGCTGCTCAATGGCCTTGGCGTGACGGTCGTCGACACGGCCGACCTCGCTTTCGGCGCGACGAGCAAATCGTCACGCCTCATTCACGGCGGACTGCGGTATCTCGAGTACGGCGACTTCGCCCTCGTGCGGGAGTCGCTCCTCGAACGTGAGCGGCTGCTGCGGGCCGCTCCGCAGTTCGTCACGCCCCTTCGGCTCTTTATCCCGGTCCGCCAGCGCCTCGGCGGGCTGCTGGCCTCCGGGCTCCGTTTCGCCGGCCTGCAGCGTTGGCCGGGGCTCGGCCAGATTGCGACCTGGAGCGGCTCGGGACCCCGCGGACTGGTGACGGTCGAGTCGGGCCTGCGGTTCTACGACTTCCTCGCGGGCGAGACGTCCCTCCCTCATCGCGATACCGTGCGGGTCGGATCCGGCGGACCGGCTGTCGACCCGGCCCGGTTTACCTGGCTCTGCTCCTACTCGGACTGCCAGATGCTCTATCCCGAGCGGTATGTGGTCGCGCTCATCCGCGACTGCCGCGCCATCACCCGGGAGACCGGCATCCCGTTCGAGCTGCTGACCTACCACCGGGCCACGCGCCGCGGGAACCGCGTGGAAATCGCCCCCGCGGGCGTCGACGGTTCAGCGACCGGTGCCACAGCAGGAGAGGCCGTTCGCGTCATTGAACCGGTCTGTATCGTGAACGCGAGCGGCGCCTGGGGAGACCTGACGCTCGGCGACCTTCCCGTCCCGTCGCAGCGGCTTCTGGGGGGGACGAAGGGGAGTCACATCGTGACGTCGCAGAACCGGCTGCGCGAGGCGCTCCGCGGGGACGCGGTCTATGCCGAAGCCGCGGATGGACGCCTCGTGTTCATTCTCCCGTACGGCGACGCGGTCATGATCGGAACGACCGACGACCGGTTCGAAGGACGTCCCGAAGACGTTTACGCCACAACGAAGGACGTGGACTACCTCGTCGGCATGGTGAACGAGGTGTTCCCGCAGGTGGCCCTCACCGCGCAGGACGTGCAGTCGCACTGCTGCGGTGTCCGGCCCCTTCCCTACGTCCCTCAGGGGGCGACGACCGCCATCCCCCGCGGCCACTGGATCGCCTCGACGAGCGTCGACGGTCTCCCTGTTCATACGCTGGTCGGAGGCAAGCTGACCACGTGCCGCGCCCTGGGAGAGGAGACTGCCCGGATGATCGTCGAGAGCCGTCGCTCGACCGCCCGCGACGGAGCGTCCGAAACCCTGTTCGTCTCGCGCACCTCGCAACGGCCCGTCCCCGGTTCGGAAGGTTTCCCGGACTCCCCGGCAGGACTCGCCTCCCTCCACGAATCCCTGGCGAGGGAAACCGGCTGGACGGTCGAGACGGTGCGTGCGACGGTCGAGCTGACGGGGACTCTCGCGGCGGCCGCGCTCCAGCTTCCGGACGGCGGCGATCGACGGCTCCTCGACGGCACGCCCTACCCGCGGCATCTGGCCCGGTGGATGATCGACAACGAGGAGTGCCGAACCCTCGGCGATCTGGTCGAACGCCGGCTCATGCTGGCCCTCGACCCACGGACGACACGCCGCACCATCGAAGAGCTCGCGGAAGTCTGGCGGGAAGCCCGCGGGTCGGTCGACCTCGCCCCGGTCCTGGAGCGGCTCCGGCGGCTCTACGGCCGCACCTGGGCCTAGTGTTTTGGCACAGCTAGGACTTGGGGTTCGTGAGATTAGCCGGAACGCGCTCGCGTCCGGTTCGAACCGGGGGCTAGCACCCGCCGGCTCATCGACGCAACCCAAAATTCTTCGTGTGACAAAGCACTTGCGACGGTCGCCATCTCGCGAAGCCGGGCGGCGACAACCTCGATTCCCCTCGTGCCGGGAAAGCCATAACCTCCAGCTTCGTTCGCCCCCTGATAAGGACAATTCATGAGCCTCAAGGTTACCGCCACTCCCCTCCGCGACATCGCCTGCCAGTGGCTGGTCCTGTTTCTGACCGAGAACGGAGCTCTTCCGGCACCGGTCGCGGAACTCGACGCCGTTGTCGGTGGGGCGATCACGAAACTCCGCGAGCGCGGGGACTTCACCGCAAAGCTCGGCGAGATGGTCGACCTGTTCCACGCTCCCGGTGCAGCGGCGGAGCGAATCTGCCTCGTGGGGCTCGGCGAAGGGGCCGCCCTCAACCTGGCACGGCTCGAGCGGGCGGCGATGTCGGCCGTAAGGCGTGTCACGGTCCGGGCCTCGGTGACCGCCGCGTTCGCTCTCCCGGAACTCCCCGGCGGCGTCGGGCTGCCTGATGCCGTCCAGATCTTCGGTTGCTCGGCCGAGGTCGGATCGGTCGGCCAGGCCCTCTACCGTGCGGAAAAGGATCGCCACCGGTTCAAGGCGGTCGAGATCGTCGTTCCGTCGACAGCGAACCTCGAAAGCCTGGAAGCGGCCGCCCGTCGCGGGCAGATCCTGGGCGAGGCGACGAACCTGACGCGGGAACTCGTCAATCTCGCCCCGGCCGACATGTATCCCCAGACCTTCGCCGAACGGGCCACGGCCGTTGCGAAGGAGACGGGCCTGCAGTGCGAGGTCTTCGACGAAGCCCGACTCAAGACGGAACGGATGGGCTCGCTCCTCGCTGTGGCCCAGGGGAGCGTCCGGCCCCCGCGAGTGATCCTGCTCGAGTACCGCGGAGCGGGTGCCGATGCTCCGGTGCTGGCCTACGTGGGCAAAGGGGTGACCTTCGACAGCGGCGGGCTGTCGCTCAAGCCGAGCGACAGCATGAAGACCATGAAGGCGGACATGGCGGGGGCGGCAACGGTCCTTGGGGCGATGTCGGCGATCGCCCGGCTCAAGCTCCCCGTCAACATCCTCGGAGCGGTCGGTCTCGTCGAAAACATGCCGAGCGGGTCGGCGTTCAAGCTGGGAGATATCCTGACGGCCCGCAACGGGGTGACGATCGAGGTCCTCAATACAGACGCCGAGGGACGCCTCGTCCTCGCGGACGTGCTGTCGTACGTCGTCGATCAGAAGGTCGCGAAGATCGTCGACCTGGCAACCCTGACCGGGGCCTGCGTGGTCGCCCTTGGGGAAGAGGTCGCCGGAGCATTCACGAACAACCAGGCGTGGTGCGACCAGTTGCTCGAGGCGGCGGCGCGGATGGGTGAAGACGTCTGGCAGCTCCCGATGTTCGACTCCTACGCCGAGCAGCTCCGGTGCGACGTCGCCGACGTCAAGAATGTCGGGACTCGCTGGGGGGGAGCGATCACGGCGGCGAAGTTCCTCGAACGGTTCGTCGGCGGCCTTCCGTGGGTCCACCTC
>JAEYWB010000866.1 GCA_023429275.1 Planctomycetota bacterium | reverse complement strand
TCCCCCTTCTCGCCCCCCGCGGCGGCTGCGAGCTCCTGCTGGTCCCGGGCGACTTCCGCGGCCAGCTTACGGGCTTCGTCGAGCCGCTGGGCGGCCTCGTCCTTGACCAGCGCCTCGACCTGTCTGGCCAGTTCCTGGAGGGTTTCACTCGCGCGGCCGGATTCGGCGATTGCTCCGGGAGTGTCCCCCTTGTCGAGGGCGGTACTCGCCAGATCGAGGGACTTGTTCGCTTCCGCCATTCGTCCCTTCGCGAGCTCGGTGATGTTCTTGAGCTTTCCCAGCGCCTTTTCGAGGTCCTGGCCTTCGAGGACGTTGTCGAGCTGCCTGTCGCGAAGCTCCTCACGCGACATTTTCCCTCGAGCGGCCGCACCGGTGGCACTCCCCGGTGAGTCGGGAGATTCTCCTTCACCCTTTCCAGCCGAATTCCCTCCTGTCGGCGTCTGGCCTTCCCCTGCGGACTTCTGCGGCGTGTTCGTCCCTTCGGCCTCACCGGGTTGTCGCTTGCCGGTCTCCCTGGGCTCTGTTCCCTCGTCGGGTTTCGGCGTCGGCCGGGAGCTGTCCATCGGTTCGGTCATCCGAGGTTCCCCGCTCGTTCCAGAGGCCCCCTCTGCTGCCGCCATCGAGCCCCTGAGCTGCCCTGCGACCTGATTCTGAGCGTTGGCGAGCTGCTTGAGCCGGCGAACGACCTCTTCGGCCTCCTGCTTGTCGCTCTTCGGACGGCGAAGCTTCTGAGCCATGCGGCGATCTGCCGCATCGAGCGCCCGGAACTTGTCGGGGTTCTTCTGGATCTCCATCCGAAGGCGGTTGCGTCCCTCGATCAACTCCTTCAGGGCGTCCCGCTCCTGCAGGACTGCCGTGTCGTACTTGCCCGCCGAGAGGGAATCGGCCGCGGCGAGCATGTGGGCCTCCGCCTGATGGAGGAGCTGGATCTCGTCCGCAAGCTCCTCGACCATCAGGCCGCCGAGAAAGTCCGCGAGCTGCCTCGTCGCCTGGGCGATCTCGGACTCGAGCGCCACGAGATTGTCGATCGAGCCGAGGTCGATCTTCTCCTTCCGCTCCGAACGGCGTGCGATGGTCATCGACCGGTTCAGGTTGAACCGCTGCCGCCTGATGATCTCCTCGAGCGTGGCAATCCTCGGTCCGGGGGGATTCATGCCATTGCCCGGATCGTCCCGGACGCTGTAACGGATGCGAAACGGACGAATGTCGACGAACCGCAGGTCGGTCACCGAGCGGTGCGGCGTGCCGGGATAGTTGTCTTCGGCGAAGGCGTAATACGCGACGCTGTCAGTCATCTTGAGCTCGAAGAACTCCAGCGGCAGAACCTTTTCGAGCGCCGCGTGCGTGTCGGGCGTCAGCTTGCCGAGCTTCCGCAGTTCCTCGGCAGCGGTGGCAAAGTCCTCGCTCAGCAGCGGGTACTCTTCCTCGTTGTTGACCTCGAAAATGATCCCCGCCCGCGAGAGGCCGAAGTCATCCCGGACGCGAATCCGCATCAGGACTTCCGCGAGGGTGTGAACGTCGAGCTGGTCGCCCGGCTCCTCGAAGTAGACCTCGGGGGCCTGATCGGGCCGGACGCGGATGCGGTAGGAGTTCTCGGGAAGCCGCTGGCCGTCGCTGGTCTCGGCGACGATCGAGTACTTCATGTCCCCCGTCAGCGGCAGGACAGCCGTGAGCTGCGATCCCTCGATCTCGAGCGGAAGCGTGCGGGTCGACGGGAGCATCTCGTCTTCATCGCGGCGGGCGAGGTCGCCAAGAACGAGGGACGCCGTCCGAGGAGGCTGATCGAGGGTGATGACGAACCGGGCGGAACTCCCCTCGACCGCCGTGATGTTCGGATCCTGGGACTTTGTCGGCGGATGGTTCGTGTAGGCCGGGGGGGTGAGCTCGATTTCGACCCCCTGGAGGGCAATGGGATAGCGGATGTCGATGCGGTGGATCGGGCTTTCGACCGGCCCGGCGGCGACGCGGTACTCGAGAGGCTTCTTCACCGACTCGAGACGGGTCGCAAACGTCAGGCTGCGATGGCCCCGGCCGGTCGCCTGGCTCTCGGTAAAGTCCCGTTGCGACCAGGTCCCGCTGGGATCGCCGGCAGGGCGCGTCAGCAGCCGGATGTCACGGTCGGTCCGTCCCGAAACCGTCCACTCGATCTCGACCGGCTTCCCCTGGTCGATCTTGATGTTCCCCGGCCGCACCGAGACTTCCGAGTAGGGAGTCTCCGCAAGCAGGGAGCGGGCGGCCGCGACGCGGATCTCCCAGTTGAGCGCCATCGCCCCGAAGAAGATGACCACGGCGGCACCAAGCCCCGCGGCGATCAGGTACATCCGCTGGATCGGAACGATCGTGTCGAGGTGAAGACCTCGAGACCTCGCATGCGTCTCGTCTTCCAGCGCGGCGACGAGCGTCTCCCGGACGCCCGCCGACCGCACCTCATCGGCGGTCGCCTCACCGAACTGAACGGTCGTGCGGATCGACTGACCGAGCTGGGGGAACGATCGCTCGATCTCCG
>JAEYWB010000431.1 GCA_023429275.1 Planctomycetota bacterium | reverse complement strand
GAACCCCAGCATGGCGATCGCCGCAACGAACCCGGTCAGGATTCCCGTCTGGACAACGCGGGCGATCAGGGTTTCGCTGAGAGGCTGCTTCCACAGGACTGCCCCGATGCCGAGGAACGCCATCATGAGGATGGGGGCGGCGACGATGAGAAAGCAGAACGTCTGGGTGTAGAACATGGGAGGCTGAAGGGGGCAGGCGTCAGCCTGCAGGAGACGAGCTTGGGGGGATTCTCAGGATTCCGGAGTCAGCCCGGCTGTGACTTCCGCGAAGCCGAGGTGGTCCCGGAGGCCGCGATACCAGTCGATGGAATTGCGGACCTGGGGGAGGGTGGCGGATTCGGCGACGTAGGGGATGAACTCCCCCCGGCGGTAGACGAGGATCTCGGAGGTGTCGGGATCGATCAGGGAGAGGTGCACCCATCTCCCCTCGATGATCTTCCGGACCGTCGGGTCGCGGGCCATGATCTTCCGGATCTTCTCCGGGGTCGTCTCGATGACGAACAGCAGGCGGATCGGCTCATGGATTTCGACCCCCTGCCACGGCAGGCCGGGGCGAAGGTCGCTGGCGGCGCCGTCCATCACTCCCAGGAGCGACACGACGTTGTGAGGGAGCTTTGTGCCGCAGGCCCATCCGGTCGAGTCGACGCGGGAGAAGTAGTACTGGAGGTTGATCCCTTCGCAGACCGGCACGACCGCTCCGAGGATCCGGCCGAGGATTGTCGCCTCCTCGTCGTCCTCCGAAGGCTCGTAGGACTGCATGAAGCAGCGGCGGTCGAGGTAAAGACCGCGGGTTCGTCCACGCCGGCCGACGATGCAGGCGGCGTTGCTCGCATTTCCGTACTCCGGCCGGACCTGCGCGAGGTCTTCGCATCTCTCCTCGACGTGCTTCTTGGCCTCCTCGGGCGTCAGGCTGACCGCCGCCGAATGAAACCGGCGGCAGCGTTCGTGGGCATTCCGCCGGCAGGCTTCGACGAGAGTCTCTCGCGCCTGCTCGAAGTCGCGGATATGCGTCGCGGGGAGAGAGTCGATATCGTAGTAGGTGATGCTGTCGGTTCCGGTGTTGTGCGATCCCCCGATGAAGTAGGTCTCGGCGGGAATGGCGAGGCCCCGGCCGACGAGGATCGTCCGGACCCGCGGATCGTTCAGGAACGCCGCGAGCGCCCGCGCGTTCGGGCCGCCGGCGCCGCAGCAGGCCCCGCAGTCGTAAGCCGACTTATGCGGGTTGTTGAGGCAGAACGAGCCGTGACCGAAGAAGAAGACAAGCCGGCTGAAGCTCGTCGTCAGGCCGATGTCGCGGAGGACCCGTTCGCCGAAGTTCGCCATCTCGTCGATGGTGAAGCCGATCGCATCTTCTGACGGGCCGGGATCGGCCGTCCGTCGCTCGAGCCGCAAGCGCGTCACCGGAGGAGGATCGACGAACCGGGCCGCGTGGCGGCGAATGCGAGCGGTCAGCCGGGGAGCCAGGACACGCGCGACGAGCGGGACCGTCGCCAGATAGCCGAACGCCGCCGTCAGCAACGCCCCTCCGGCCACCCGGCGGCTGCCGACGTGCACCGTGCGGGTCGCCTGGCCGAGGAACTGCCGCGTCCGGGCTCGACGGCGGTTCTCCTCCTCGAGCGAGTAGACGACTTCTTCGGTCACCCAGTGCCGCGGGCGGACGACGATCGGGCAGAGAGTCGAAAAGTGGGCGTCCGCGACCCCCTTGTAGTAGATCGGGATGTTGTAGAACCCGGCGGCGGCGAACGTCTCGGCGTGCGGCTCGACCTCTTCGATGTAGCGGCGGAACGATTCCTCGCGGGAATCGATGCAGAAGGCCGCCTGGAACTTCGGGTTCGGGACGCGACGCACCGGATGCCTGCGATGAGCCGCGATCGCATCAAGGACCCGCACGCGGAACCGCCGCTCGAATCCGATCTGGAAGTTCCGCCGCCGTTCGAGCTGGCAGAAGCTCTCGATCTCGCGGACGAGGCGGATCCACTCCTCCGCGTTCATGTTGCGCAGGGCCGGTGCAGACCACCCGAGCACCTGCGCCACCTGGAACAGGGGAAACGTCCGCTGGACGACGTTGTTCTCGACAGGCCGCGGGACGGTCTTCGCGATGAACTCCCTGAGTTCCGCCAGGGATCCCCGGTAACCGAGAGCGGACCGGGCGACATGCGCGACCGCCAGGCGATCGAGAAGCAGGCGGACGGCGAGGAACTCGACGAGGTTCCCTTCGGGGACGGGATAGGGAACCCTGTCGGCCCGCACCTCGAGCTGCCAGAGCATTCCACCGAGCCCCTTGAGGGCGACGAGTGTCCGGGTCAGGAACTCGGCGGTCTGCTCCTTTGTAATGCCGAAAGCCTGAAGGGATTCGATGATGACATCCGTCGGGGTCAGCTGGTCCTGCTCGATCCGACGGAGCTCGGCCTCCAGGGGGTCGATCCACAGCAGCGGATTTCCGCTCGTCTCGCGGAACAGCGCCGAAAAGCACTTCCAGAAACCGAGCTCGCGCCCCGGGAGTTTCCAGGCGGCCGCCCCCTGGTCGACGAATGCCGTCGCGAACGGAATCAGCAGCTCGTTGACGAGCTGGTCGGTGTCGACCGCCGTCGCCCCGTAGAGGCAGTCGCGCATCCGGAGGGAGTCGCCCGGCTGGCGGGTCGACTCCGAGGGAACGTCGAGCACGCCGTTGTAACAGGTCCGCCACAGCGACTGCAGCGCGACCGCTTCCCAGGTCTCGGAGGGCCAGCGATCGACCGCCGTTCCGCCGAATCTCGCCAGGAGGTCTTCGACGAGGTCATGTTCGACCTGGTTCGTCAGCGCGCTCTCCTCGCTCTGAAGTGAGAGCGCCCGCATGAACCATTTGCGGGTCTCGTCGATGATCCGTTCCCGAGCGGCGGGCGATGCCTCCGCACGGGTGCGCTGCAGGGCGTCGGTCTCCGCGACGAACCACTGTAGCTCCTCCGGAGGACCCGTCCGGATCGGGAACTCCAGCATCGCCATCCGGATTTCGAACCGCGTCGCCAGCCCGGCGACGACCTCGTCGGCCGATTCCGCGAGGTCGTAACGCAGCACATCCGCCAGGTCGTCGCGGCTGATGCGGCCGCTGGCGAGCCTGTTGCGGTACTCGTC
>JAEYWB010000682.1 GCA_023429275.1 Planctomycetota bacterium | reverse complement strand
CTCTCCAGGCGATCGGCTATCGCCGCCGGGCCATCCTGGCGAGTTTGATCGAGGAAGGGGCATTGCTTGCCGCAGCGGCCTCGCTCATGGCAGGACTCATCGCGCTGCCGCTCATCAATGGGGCGTCGGTGCGTTTCACAATGGGAGCCTTTGAACTTCGCATCGACGGTGTCGCGCTGCTCGTGGGGTGCGGAATCGGTCTCGCTCTCGGTGTTCTGGGAGCAGTGCCGCCCGCAGTTCGCGTCCTGCAACGGCCCGTTGCTCAAAGTCTCAAGGCAATTTGATGGTCACTCATTTCAAGGAGAGAAGCATGGTCAAGGTTCATTTCCTCGCCGCTCTGTTGGCGATCGTCTGCGTCGGTTGCTCTGGCAGTTCGACGCCTACAGCACCGACTGCCTCGACCGAGCCGGCGGTCAATCAGAAGTTCGTCGCCAAGTCGGAGCCGGCGGGAGCGGTTGGAGTCGGCGCAGCGCGAGAGTCCGCCAAGACGGACGAAGAAGTCGTTCTGGTTGGACGGATCGGCGGTTCCGAGAAGCCGTTCGTCGACGGGGTCGCGGCCTTCACGATCGTCGACCCGAAGGTGCCGCATTGCGCGGCCGACGAAGGTTGCGAGACGCCCTGGGACTACTGCTGCAAGCAGAACGACGTCAAAGACAACATCGCGACAGTGAAAGTCGTGGACGGCAGCAAGACGGTTGCCACCGATGCCAAGAAGCTGCTCGGCGTGAAGGAACTGAACGTGGTCGTCGTCAAAGGGAAGGCGAAACGGGATGAGTCCGGAAATCTGACGGTGCTGGCCGATCAGGTCTTCGTGAAGGAGTAGGCCGCTTCTCGTCGGGCCGGCGGGAACGCCCAGCCGGCCCTTCTGGATCTCGCATCATGAATGCAGACGTCAACTTACGGGAACTCGCCTTCGAGCGGTCCGCGCCAACAACACGAGCGCGGGGAGGTGCCTGGGTGTCGCGATATGCGATTCCCGGTGCGATCGTCGCAGCCTTCGCCGGGATGATCGGCTGGGCCGCTCGCGATTCCTTCCGGACGCGCCGGGCCGTCACGGTCACACCGGTGATCGTGACCCGCGCCGAGATCCGGCAATCCGGAACGCCGCTGTTCCAAGCGGCAGGATGGATCGAGCCGCGACCGACGCCGGTCAATGTCGCCGCCATGACGGAGGGTGTCGTTCAGGATCTCCGAGTGGTCGGCGGACAGTCGATCAAGGCGGGCGAGCCGGTTGCTCAACTCGTGGACACCGACGCCCGGCTGGCTTTGAAGGATGCTCAGACCGTCACGGCTCTCCGAGAGGCCGAACTGAAAGGGGTTCAAGCGGAACTGAAGGCGGCCCGGACTCGGTTCGAGAAGCCGATTCACCTTCAGGCCCAGTTGGCGGAGGCCGAGTCCCTTCAGGCCCGCACGCAGACCGAGTTGGCGAAGATCCCGTTCCAACAGATATCGGCGAACGCCCGGCTGGAGTACGCGAGGAAGAATCAGGAAGGGAAACAGGCGGCCGGCGACTCGATCGCCGCGAGACTCGTTCAACAGGCTGCGAGCGATTTTCTCTCGGCAGAGGCGGAGGTGGCCGAACTCGAACGACGGAAGCCGAATCTCGAAAGGGAGCTGGCATCTCTCCAGAAGAAGACAGCCGCCCTGGCCGAGCAACTGAAGCTCCTCGTCGAAGAGTCACGGCAACTGGAAGAAGCCGAGGCGAAGGTCTTGGCCGCTGAAGCGACGTTGGAGAAGGCTCGTATCGGCGTTGAGCGTGCCCAGCTTGCCATCGACCGCACGTCAGTCCGCAGCCCGATCGACGGTGTGGTGCTCCAGATCATCGCGCACCCCGGCTCCCGTGTGATGGGACTCGACAGCAACGCCACACTGAGTTCCAGCACGGTCATAACGATGTATGACCCGAACCAGTTGCAGGTTCGGGCCGACGTCCGACTCGAAGACGTTCCCCTGGTCGAAGTCGGGCAGCCGGTCGAGATCACGACGGCTTCATCGAAAGAGGCGATCCGCGGGAGGGTGCTGCGAGCAACATCGACAGCCAACATTCAGAAGAACACTCTCGAAGTGAAGGTGGCAGTCGATGAAGCGCCGGCGACGCTCCGTCCGGAAATGCTCGTCTCGGCGACGTTCCTCGCTCCCGCCCAGACCACCCCGCAGGAGTCGTCACGGGATGCCGAACGCCTGCTCGTTCCGAAGGAACTCGTCGACCGCACAGGGAGTCGGCCGGCTGTCTGGATTGTCGACGCCGAAGGAATCGCGAGGCACCGGGGTGTCACGCTGGGCAAGGCCAGCACGGAACAACTCGTCGAGATCGCCGAAGGGCTGATCCTGACGGACAAACTCATCGCCGGAGGCCGCGAAGGACTGCGCGACGGGGAAGCAGTGACAATCAACGGCGAAAGCGGAGGGGGATGACGATGGCCCTGGTCGAGATTCGAAATCTGACGAAGCAGTTCCGGAAAGGAGACGAAGTTCTCTGTCCACTCGACAATGTGTCGCTCGACGTTCACGCCGGGGACTTCGTGTCGATGATGGGACCGAGCGGGACCGGCAAAAGCACGTTGCTCAACATGGTGAGCGGCATCGACCAGCCGTCGTCCGGCTCGGTGGTGGTCGACGGCGTCGAGATCACGAAGCTGTCGCGCGGGCAACTCGCCGACTGGCGAGCCGCCAATCTGGGGTACATCTTCCAGACTCACAACCTCGTTCCGGTGCTGACGGCCTTCGAGAACGTCGAGTTGCCGATCCTGCTCCTGCCGCTGACCGCTGCCGAGCGACGGAAGCGAGTCGACATCGCCCTGGCGGCGGTCGGCCTCTCGGACAGGGCCGACCACTATCCCCGGCAACTCTCCGGCGGTCAGGAGCAGCGAGTTGGAATCGCACGGGCGATCGTCGCTCATCCCAAAGTGATCGTGGCGGACG
>JAEYWB010000674.1 GCA_023429275.1 Planctomycetota bacterium | reverse complement strand
CCTCGCCGCTTCGCTACCTTCAAAGGACTGGGCCGGGAGGGGGTGTAAGACATTCCGCGAGGCGTCATTACAATGCCTCGGGGGCGTCCCGGACAGCGGCGCTTCCGTCCCTCTCTGACACACGGGTTGCGCTCATGCCCTGGTACCGTCCCACGCCCGACGACATCGAACAGTTCCAGCGGGACGGGTTCGTGGTCGTCCGGAGCCTTCTCTCGACCGAAGAAGTGATCCTGCTGAGCCAGGTCGCCCGGGCGGACAAGCACCTGGCCGAGTCGGCGTACGGCCGGCAGGATGCCTCCGGCAGCGTCGTGACGCTCGCCGTCCGGAACGATCTGACCGACGACCTCTACAGCGCCATCGCCCGGAGCGAGCGGGTGGTCGGGGCGATGAGCGCCTTCCTCGGCGACGAGGTCTACCACTACCACCACAAGCTGATCCTGAAGGAGCCCCGCGTCGGCGGGGCGTGGGAGTGGCACCAGGACTACGGCTACTGGTACCACAACGGCTGCCTCTCCCCCGACATGGGAAGCTGCCTCATCGGGATCGACCGGGCGACGAAAGAAAACGGCTGCCTGCAGGTGCTGCGGGGCTCGCACAAGCTCGGCCGGATCGATCATCTCAAGACCGGCGATCAGACCGGCGCCGACATGGAGCGGGTGAACGTCGCTCTCCAGCGGCTGGAGCTCGTCTACGTCGCCCTCGAGCCGGGGGACGCAGTCCTGTTCCACGCGAACCTGCTGCACCGCTCGGACCAGAACCGGAGCGACGATCCCCGGTGGGCGCTGATCTGCTGCTACAACACGAAGTCGAACGACCCCTACAAGCCGGGACGGCATCCGGGGTACTCACCGCTCGAGACGAATGCGGACGAGCACGTCCTCGCGGCGGGGATTCAGCAGAAGCAGCGGATCGAGGCGGCGCTGGCGAAGTGACCTGATGAATCGATGACGTGGCATTGCCGAGAGACGGAACCGGGTGGCCTTGGTCGTTCCTCGCGCACTGTCTCTCACCATCTGGAGTCCGACGGCATGAACGTCGAATGGCTCACGGAAAGAGGCCTGAAGTTGGCTGCAAGAAACGGAATCGTTTGCATCATCTGAATCAGACAAGCGGGAATCGTCCGATCGAAAGGAGCGGTTCCATTGGCGGGTCAAATCGACGTGGACTTCATTTGCCGCTGGAATCGCCTCACTCACCGCAGCGCCCATGAGCATCGAACGCAAATCAAGCGGCTTCTACGAGTGGGACGCCGAGCCCCGGCTGGGGCGGCCACGGGCGGTTGGCATCGAGAGCGGACGGGTCGACTCCTGCATGGAGCGCTACAACGAGGAGGACTTTTCCGGGCTGTTCGGTTCTCCCCATTTCGGATTCCGTGAGGAGAACATGGACTTCCTCGGCCTGGCGAATCGCAAGCCGAAATGGCTCTGGTTCTGGGACGTGGAGCTGAAGAACGTGGACGCCCTCTACGGACTGGATGAACTCGACGAGTTCGGGATTCACCCGAAGCGCCCGGGGATCGACTTCTCCCGTTTCCGCCGCCTGGGGACTGTCGTCAACCACTGGATCAAGCAGGACACCGGGATCGCGATCGCTGCCATCAGCCAGTACGACCTCTGGCACTTCAAACCACGCTCGAAGTCCTTTGCGGATGCCGAGATTCCCCTCGCGGTGAAGAAGTTGTCGCTGTACTGGGCGAACCCATCGAGCCTCACCGGCCTGCCCGTGCTCAAGCACCTGACGGAGTTGCAGATTCACCGCTGCAGAAATCTCTCGGACCTCTCCTCCCTGCCTCAGATCGCCCCGAATCTGCGACATCTTCTTGCCACGACATCCTCGCGGCTCTCGCCGACGGCAGGAGTCCTTGATCACCCGAAGCTGGAAACGGCACGAATAGACGGAAAGGAGTACCTCGCTCCGAAAGGGAAGTAGCAATTGTCATCGGACCAGCAGCTCGGCCTCCTGCCCGACACAGCCTGAGCATTCCACCGCGCGTGGCGGTGAAGCCCGATCAGAACATCGGATGCGACAGGCTGAGTCTTCGCAGGGCGTAATCGACGGTGCCGAGTGACGTGCCCACAATGACACCGCCGATGGAAACGCCCGTTTGTTCCGCAAAGCCTTCGGCATTTGCCCCAAAGCAGACCGCTACGACGAGTGATCGGAGATCTTCGTGATCTCCATCTTGTTAACCCCTCGCGGCAGGGCGACCTCGGTGATGTCTCCCACCTTCTTCCCCATGAGGGCCTTGGCGATCGGGCTCGTCGTCAGGATCTTCATGATCGGTCCGTCGTAGTCCTCTTCGCCCGGACCGACGAATTCGTACGTCTCT
The DNA here is from genome assembly GCA_023429275.1 of Planctomycetota bacterium. Lineage (GTDB taxonomy): Bacteria > Planctomycetota > Planctomycetia > Planctomycetales > Planctomycetaceae > Planctomyces_A. The sequence goes on along the minus strand of JAEYWB010000674.1, from coordinate 5,167 downwards.
TCTTCGTCGAACGTGATGTTCTTGACCGTGACGGTGGCGCCGAACGTCACGACCCCCTTGGGCATCTCGGACTTCTCGACGATGAAGCAACTGGCCAGCTTGGCCTTCATCTGGCCGATGCGGGCCATCAACCGTCCCTGCTCCTCGCGCTGGCCGTGGTATTCCGCGTTCTCACGCAGGTCCCCCTCGGCGCGCGCGTCGGCGATCCGCTCCGCGATTGCAGGGAGCTCCACTTCCTCAAGCCTGCGGATTTCCTCCCGCAGCTTCTCGTACCCTCCGCGCGTGATCGGTTGACGTTCCATGGCAGCCCCCCTCATGCGGTGGCGGTGCGAATCGGCGGACACAGGACCGGGCGGAGCCGGTTCCGGCCGGGCAACAAAAAATCAACACGGGATGCGATCCGCTTCCCGTGTCGATAGAGCAATGATACCGGGACGTGGAAGCGTGTCCAGTTCTCAAAGTGTCGCCACCAGCCGTGCCAACCTCGGACCGCACTCCCCGTGCCGCGTGACTATCGGCTCTTCTCGATCAGTACGACCGCGCTGGCCTCGATCGCCTCTTCGCGGCCGACGGGGCCGACTCGTTCTCCCGTCTTCGCTTTGACGCTCACCCGGTCCGCCGCCAGGCCGACCAGTTCCGCGATGCGAACGGCGATCTGGCGCTTGTAGCTCGAGAGCTTCGGACGCTGGGCGAAAATCGTGCAGTCGAGATTCACGACCCGCCAGCCCCGTCCGTGGACCTCATTGACCACCTTGAGAAGGAGCTCCGCGGAATCGGCTCCGGCATGCTGAGGGTCGGTGTCGGGGAACCACTCGCCGATATCCCCCAGGGCCGTTGCCCCGAGCAGGGCGTCCGTGATGGCGTGCAGCAGCACATCGCCATCGCTATGGGCGATCGAGCCCGCCTCGTGCGGAATCCGGATCCCTCCCAGGACAAGCGGAAGACCCGGCCCAAGGCGATGCGTGTCGTGTCCTTGTCCCACCCGATACATGAATCGACCTCTCACGAAGACAAAGGGTCATCGTATCGCGGCGGGCTCCCGCGAGCACGACATTCCGGGCGGGGCGAGCGGACTGGAGCAGGCAGGCTTCCGGGCAGCCCCCTCCCCGGACTCGCGAAACCGCTTTTTTGCAAGGCCTCGCCGTAACATCCGCCACAGCATAGCGTTCCGATGGGATCCCCGTTCGCCTATCGGAAACTTCCTCTTGTCCCGGTTCGGCCGATTCTGCCACGATGCCGCCAAGGTCAACCCGCCGCATGGATGCCCTGGGGACTGCCGTTGTTGCCTCGTCGAGAAATCGCTGCCTCCCTCCGCTTCCGATCGGGAGCGGTCGACGACGCAGTGCGGCTGACGCGGCGGCAGACCCTCCGGCTGATCGGCGGAACGGCCTTCGGGGCCCTGGCCTCCGGATGCTCGTTCCGACAGGGGAATGGGCTGGCGGCACTCCCGGACGACTACCAGGTCAAGCTCAACCAGCTCATCGTCCGGTCGGACAGCAAGCTGGCGAAGAACGATCCCGTTCTGCGTGACCTCGAAGAGGTCCGGCAACGGGTCAATGAGACCCTCAAGCTGCCGAAGCCGACCCGGCCGGTCGTCGTGTACCTGTTCCGCGATCAGCAGCGGTACGCCGACTTCATGCAGTCACGGCATCCGACCCTTCCGCCGCGGCGGGCGTTCTTCATCGGAACCACGACGGAGCTGGCGGTTTACGCCTTCTACGGGGAAAAGACGTCGGAAGACCTGCGTCACGAGTACACGCACGGCCTGCTGCACGCCTCGCTCAAGACCGTCCCTCTCTGGCTCGACGAGGGACTCGCGGAGTACTTCGAGTCCCCCCCCAATACGCCCGGGCACCTCAACGGAGAGCACGTCGGCCGGCTGTCGGCGGCCCTGCAGAACGGCTGGAAGCCCGACCTCGCGAGGCTCGAGAAACTCGAGGATGTCAGCGAGATGCAGCGGGCGGACTACCAGGAGGCGTGGGCCTGGATCCATTTCCTCCTGCATGGGTCGGACGATGGCCGGACCGTGCTGCTGAGTTACCTGCGGGACCTCGAAAAGGCGTCGCATGCTCCGTCGCTGACGCGCAGGGTCCGCCGGGACATTCCCGAGCCGGAGTTTCGCCTGGTCGCTCATCTGCAGACGACCTTGCCGGGCTGACGCGCCCCCGGACTGGCGGGCTGACGGCTTGAGGCGACGAACGGTCCCGATCCTGCCCGCGAATGGGCCTCGCTGCGTAGAATTCGAGCGGCTGGCTTTGAAGACTGACCGAGTGACTCGATGACACCTCCAGGCGGCACATCCCCATGTCTGACTCGTCTCCTGCTACGCCCCCCGCTGGCACCGCTGCGCGATCGCCCCGTCTGATCGACGCCGCCGTCGCACTGGCGGGAGAACTGCAGACCCGTGCGAGCGAGCTGCAGACTTCGGCCGAACGCCGCCAGCAGGCGGAGCTCGACCGGATGCTCCGGAACCCCGAAGACAAGGTGACGCTGGTCCAGCTCACCGACCAGGCGTTCCGCTCGAGCGCCGCGGCCCGCACCGCCGAACAGTTCACGCACATCCTCGACGTCCAGGGGATCCCGCGATTCTTCAGTCCGCTCGACAAGGCCCTGCTCAAGGGCTTTCAGACCTTCGGCGACTGGCTCCCCTCCGTCACGGTCCCGCTGGTCAAGGCGCATCTCCAGCACGAGACCGCCAACGTCGTTCTCCCCGCCGAGCCGGGACTCCTCCATGAGCACCTCGCGGCCCGCCGGGCCGAGGGGGTGCGGATGAACCTCAACTTCCTCGGGGAAGCGCTCCTCGGAGAAGAAGAGGCTCTCGAGCGACTCAACAAGTACCTGCAGGCGCTGCAGGCGCCGGATGTCGAAGTCCTGTCGGTCAAGATTTCGACGATCTATTCGCAGATCCTTCCCGTGGCGCGGGAACACACCCTGTCGGTGCTTTGCGAGCGGCTGGAACTTCTTTACCGCGCCGCGGCGCACGCGACCTTCCAGCGGCCCGACGGGACGCGCGTGGCGAAGTTCGTTTACCTCGACATGGAGGAGTACCGCGACCTCTCACTCACCGCCGAGGCATTCCTCCGGACGCTCGGCCGCCCGGGACTCGAGAAGGTCCGCGCGGGGATCGCCCTCCAGGCCTACGTCCCCGATTCGTTCGCCGTCCAGCAGCGGATCACCGAATGGGCGCTGCGGCGGGTGGCGGCCGGAGGAGCTCCGGTGACGATCCGGATCGTCAAGGGAGCGAACATGGAGATGGAGCGGGTCGACGCCTCGATCCACGACTGGCCTCAGGCGCCGTTCCTCACCAAGGTCGAGACCGACGCAAACTACAAGCGGATGGTCGAGTTCGCGCTCCGGCCCGAGCACCTCTAGGGCGTCCAGGTCGGGATCGCCTCCCACAACCTGTTCGACGTCGCCTATGGACTCGTCCTGGCGAAGGAGGTCGGTGCGACGCCCGGCCCCGCGGTCCAGTTCGAGATGCTCGAGGGGATGGCGAACCACCAGCGGCGGGCGCTTCTCGAGAAGACGTCGTCGCTCCTCCTGTACGCTCCCGCCTGCCGCAAGGAGGAGTTCCTGAACGCCATCGGTTATCTCATCCGGCGGCTCGACGAGAACACCGGCGCCGAGAACTTCCTCGGCCACGCCTTCCGGCTCAAGGTCGGAAGCAGCGACTGGAAGATGCTCGAGGCGGGCTTTCGGAAAGCGTTCACGACGGAGGTCCGCACGTCGCCGCAGCGCGGACAGGACCGCACTCGCGAGAGGTTCGAGACCCCGAAGAAGGAACGTCCCTGGCGGGAGTTCGAGAACGAGCCCGACACCGACTGGTCTCTGCCGCAGAACGGCGCCTGGGCGGAATCGCTCGTCCGGCGGACTCGCCCGGAACTTGCCGAAACAACTCTGCCTCTTGTCTTCGCGGGGAACGAGGTCGTCGAGGGGCGAGAGAGCAAGCCTTGCGTCGATCCGTCGCGGCCCGGAACGGAGATCTGCCGATACGCGCTCGCGACCGAAAGCGACGTCGAGGCGGCCGTCGCCTGTGCGAAGGAGGATCCCGACGGCTGGCGGACAATGTCGGTCGATGCCCGGAGCGAAGTTCTCGGCCGCGTCGCGCTGGAACTCCGGCGCGTCCGGGGCGAGTTGCTCTGGGCGGCGATGGCCAACGGCGGCAAGATCCTGACCGAGGGGGACCCGGAAGTCTCCGAGGCGATCGACTTCGTCGAGTTCTACCGCGCGGCCGCGCGCGAGTTCTTCGATCTGCCGAACGTGACCGCGACTCCCGCGGGTGTCGTCGCCGTCGTCCCGCCCTGGAACTTCCCGATCGCGATTCCCTGCGGAGGGATCGCCGCCGCCCTCTCGGCGGGGAACACGGTCATCCTCAAGCCCGCCTCCGACACCGTCCTCGTCGCGTGGGAGCTGTGCCAGTGCTTCTGGCGCGCAGGGGTCTCCCGCAAGACGCTCCAGTTCCTCCCCTGCCCTGGAGGCGGAGCGGGGAGTCGCCTCGTCAGCCATCCCGATGTCGACGCCGTCATCCTGACCGGGGGGACCGACACCGCTCTCCGGATGCTCGCGAAGAAGCCCGCGATGCACCTCTTCGCCGAGACCGGGGGGAAGAACGCCTCGATCATCACCGCCCTGTCGGACCGCGAGCTGGCGATCAAGCATGTCGTCCAGTCGGCGTTCGGCCATGCCGGGCAGAAGTGCTCCGCCACTTCGCTTCTCCTGCTGGAGGCGGAGGTCTATGACGACCCCGCTTTCAAGCGGATGCTCTGCGACGCCGTCAAGAGCCTTGAAGTCGGCTCCGCCTGGGAGCTGCCGACACGCGTCGGTCCGCTGCTGCGGCCTCCTTCCGGCGTGCTCGAAGAAGCGCTCAAGACGCTCGAGCCGGGCGAGTCGTGGGCCGTCATGCCCCACCCGATCGGCGACAACCCGCACCTCTGGTCGCCCGGGGTGAAGTACGGCGTGACCCGCGGATCGGTGACCCACCTGACGGAGTTCTTCGGCCCGGTCCTCGGGGTGATGCGATTCAACGATCTCACGGAGGCGATCGACCTCGTGAACGGGACCGGTTACGGCCTGACGAGCGCTATCCACAGCCTCGATGACCGCGAGATCTCGCAGTGGAAAGGAGGGATCCGCGCCGGCAACCTCTACATCAACCGCGGGACGACCG